>NZ_JAAALM010000181.1 GCF_009906395.1 Kineococcus indalonis | reverse complement strand
GCCCGCAGCGCCGGCCGCGGCGCCGGCGTGCCGGCCGACGCGCCCGCCGCGGGCGAGCTGGCCGAGCGCATCCGCAGCGGCGTGCAGGCGGCCAAGGCCGCCCAGCGCTCCGTGGAGGAGCTGGCCGCCGAGACCGCCCGCCGCGAGGCGGCCCTGGACGCGGCGGTGGAGCAGCTGCGCGACCTCGGCCTGGACGAGGCCTCCATCGAGGCGGCCCTCGGCGAGGACGCCGCCGCCCCGCGCGGCCGGCACGCCGGCCACGTCGCCGCCCCCGGCGCGACCGGCGCCGCCGGCGCGCAGGAGACCGAGCGGCTCGGCGCGCAGAACTGACGCCCCCGCGCCGGCACCCCGGCGCGAGCGCCCCCGCGACGGCCCCGGAGCAGCCCGCTCCGGGGCCGTCGCCGCGCCCGCGGCCGGCCCGCCGCGCACCCCGGGCGGGCGGCGCACCGTGCGCGAACTCACGCCGGTCCGGCGGCGCCGGCGGGCCCGGTCGCGCGGGGGCGGCCGCTACGGTCGGTGGCTGGGAGGCGCCGGCGGTCCGCCGGCCCGAGGCACCGGCCCGGCCGGGTGAGGAGATCGGGATGAGCGCCGACAGGGGCGTGCACGTCGTCGAGCCGCGCTACGCGCGGACCTGGCTGCTGGTCAACGCCGCGCGCCCGGAGCTGTTCGACGGGGCGGCGCGCTCGCGCGCGGACCAGGTCGTGCTGGACGTCGAGGACGCCGTGGACCCGCGCCGCAAGGACGCCGCGCGCGCCGACGTCGTGGAGTGGCTGCGCGCCGGCGGGCGCGCGTTCGTGCGCATCAACGACGTGACCACCCCGCACTGGCGCGACGACGTCGAGCAGCTGCGCGGCACCCCGAACCTGCTGGGCGTGGTGCTGGCCAAGACGGAGGCCGCCGAGCAGGTCACCGACACGTTCGAGGCGCTGGGCGGGCAGACGCCCGTGGTGGCGCTGGTGGAGTCCGCGCTGGGCATCGAGGAGGCCCGCGCCATCGCATGCGCGCGCGGGGCGTTCCGCCTGGCGTTCGGCTCGGGCGACTACCGCCGCGACACCGGCGCCAGCGCCGACGACCTGGCGATGGCGTACCCGCGCAGCCGCCTGGTGGTGGCCAGCCGCATCGGCGGCCTGCCCGGCCCCGTGGACGGCCCCACCGTCGGCGGCGGGCACCCGGAGCTGCGGGAGAACTCCTCGGTGGGCGTCTCGCTGGGCATGATGGGCAAGCTGTGCCTGGACCCCGACCAGGCCTCGGTGATCAACGAGGTGATGAGCCCCACGGCCTCGGACGCCACGTGGGCGCACGACGTCATCACCCGCTTCGAGGAGAGCGGCGGCGTGGTGCGCGACGGCTCGGACCTGCCGCGCCTGGGCCGGGCGCGGCGCATCCAGGAGCTCGCGCAGGCGTTCGGCATCCAGCCGCTGTGAGCGCCCCCCGGCCGCGGTGAGCGCCGGGGCGGGCCGGTCCCCCCGGCCGCGCCCGCCCCGGTGCCTCAGTCCTCCGCGCTGAACGCGGAGGCGTCCACGCGCACGACCTGCCCCTGGCCGGTCTCGCCGGTGGCGGCGGCCCACAGGCTGCGGGCGGTGGCGTGCAGGGCCCCGTCGGCCCAGCGCAGGCCCAGCGGCATCGTCACCCGCGCCGTCGAGCGCTGCCCGTCGGCGTCGACGCGCACGATGCGCCCGATGGCCGTCAGGTCGGTGTCCGGGCCGGGCCCCTCGGGCGGCAGGCCCGCCAGCACCTCGGAGACGTACAGCGCGCCGTCGTCGCCGACGGCCACGCCGGTCGGCCCGTCGAAACCGCTGACCTCCTCCAGCAGCTCCCCGGAGACCGGGTCCACGACGTAGACGCGGCCCTCGCCGGGCACCTCCCCGGACAGCCCGGAGACGTACAGGTTCCCGTCCGGTCCCCACGCCAGGCCGGTGGGCACCGCGTCGCACCCGGCGTGCTCGGGGTCGTTGTTCTCGGCGCCCTCGCACGCGCCGGTGGTGACCAGGTCGGGGACGAAGAACGAGCGGACGGTGCCGTCGCGGTCCACGGACAGCACGGCGTTCGCGCCGGCGTCGGCGACGTACGCGTACGCCGTCCCGCCGCCGCGGCCGCCGAGGACGGCGAACGGGTTGCTCAGGGCGTCCAGCGCCTCGCCCGCCTCGTCGAACTGCCGCTGCCCGTCGGGGTTCTCGGCCAGCTCGTGCGCGGCCAGGTCCGCCAGGGGCCGCGGGCCCACGCCGGGCGAGGAGACGTGCAGGGTCGAGGAGCCCGGCCCCTCCCCCTCGCCGGTGACGGTGAGCAGCTCGGTGGCGGTGCGGTCCACGCCGGTGGGCGCGGTGAAGCCCGCCGCGCGGACGCTGGGGCCGGAACCGCCCGGCACGACGCCGCTGACCTCCCCGCTGGCGTTCTCGGCGGCGTAGAACTTGCCGTTGCGGTACGACAGCCCGATCGGGTCGTCCAGGCCCTGCGCGACGACCCGCACGGGGTCGCCGTGCTCGTCGTGCGGTGCGGCGCCGGCGGCGGGCGCGGCCAGGCACGCGCCGGCCGCCAGCGCGGCGGTGATCACGGATGTTGCCCTGAGACGGTGCGTCATCGGGTCCTCCCACCCTGACCGGGATCCCCGTCGACCCCGTCCGGCGCCGGAGGCTACTCCCGACCCGCGCAGCGGCGCCAGGGTCCCCTACCGGGGGACGGGGCCCCGGGGGAAGACCCGCGCGGCCGGGACGTCAGGAACCGCCCTCGCACGTCAGGAACCTGCTCGGACCGCGCGGGCGCGCCCCCGGCCGCGGGCGGCCCTGCCAGCATCCCCGGGACGGCGCGCGGGAGCGTCCGCGCGGTCGTGACCGGGCATCGAGAAGGGCCGACATGCGTACAGCAGGGACGACGGGAAGGGTGACGGGCGGCCGGGTTCTGCGGCGCCTCGCAGCGGCCGGGGCGGCCGGCGCGCTGCTCGCGGTCACTCTCCCCGCGGGCGTGGCCGCGGCGGACAGCGCGGACAGCACCGTGCAGCGCCACGGGCACGGGGCCAGGACGTGGACGGTGAAGCCGGGGCAGTCGATCCAGGCCGCGGTCGACAGGGCCAGGTCCGGCGACACCATCCAGCTCGCGGCGGGCACCTACCGCGAGGCCGTGTGCGTCGTGGGCAAGGGCCTGACCGTCAAGGGCGCCGGGCGCGAGCGCACCACCATCACCTGGCCGGAGTGGAACACCGTCGCGGACCTGCCCGCGGTGAGCTCCAACCCCTGCCTGGAGGCGCAGAACACCGCCGACGCCGAGGACCTGAACACCACCCTGGCCGACAACGTGTCCGGGTTGTTCTTCCTGAACCCCGACCGCCCCGTGAAGGTGCGCGACCTCGCCACCCGCAACCACCCCGCCAACGGCATCGTCACCTGGGGCGCGCACGGTTTCGAGGTCAAGGCCACCAGGGGCACCGGCCACGAGCGGTACGGCATCCTGGCCGCGGACTCCACGGACGTCTCCATCAAGGACAACGTCGAGGTGGGCGTGGTGCGCGGCGGCGACGTCCTGGGCGGCACCGCGGGCATCTCCGTGGGCGACTCCGCCCACGCCGACGCCACCGTGGCGGGCAACACCGTGAAGAACTACAACATCGGCGTGTTCGCCCGCGAGGCGCGCACCGGCGTCATCAAGGGCAACACGATCAGCGGCAACTGCGTGGGCGTGCTCGTCTTCGACGACTCCGCCACCGAGATCCCGGACACCTCCCGCCACGTCGTGGGCGGCGACTGGTCGGTGAAGGGCAACCACGTCGCCGACAACACCCGCTACTGCGTCGTGGGCCGCGACGGTTCCCAGCTCGTCTCGGGCACCGGCATCGCCGTCACCAACGCCGACCACGTCAACGTCTCCGGCAACACGCTGACGGGCAACGTGCCGGTCGTGCCCGCCGGGCAGGCGCCGACGAACTTCCCCTCCGGCGGCGTGTCCCTCATCAGCTTCGACTCCCCGCCCGGCACCAACCCCGCCGGCGCGGTCCCGCCCGGCAAGGTCGAGCACGTCACGGTGAAGGGCAACCGCCTGAAGGGCAACGCCCCCACCGACGTCTTCGTCAGCCAGCCGAACCCCTACGCCCCGCTCATCCAGGGCCCCGGCGAGGGCATCGTCATCAAGGGCAACCACTGCGGTTCGAACAGCGCCCTGCCCATCGAGCGCTGCGCCTGACGCTCCGGCAGCCACGGGAGCGACCCCGCCCGGTCCACCGGGCGGGGTCGTGCGCGTCCGGGGCCCCGCCCCCAGCGACCGGCCCCGGCGACCGGGTCTCAGCGACCGGCCGCGTCCTCGTGCGCGGCCAGGACGCGCCGGGCCAGCTCCGCCAGCGCCCGGCGCACGGGTTCCGGCGCCGTCACCCGCACCTGCGCACCCAGCGCGAGCAGCCGCCCGGCGGCCACCTCGACGTCCTCCAGGCCGACCTCCACGCGGCGCCAGCCCTGGCCGTCGGGTTCCCCCGCACCGGCCAGCGCCTCGGCGGCCACCTCCACCCCCAGCACCGCCGGCAGGGCGCGCACCCCGCGCGGGGACAGCAGCGCGCTGACGCGCACGCCCCGCAGGGAGCGCTCGAACGCCGCGGCCGAGGCCGCCCACCAGGCGGCCAGGTCGAAACCCCCCGGCCGCTCGAACCGGCCGGGCAGCAGCCGCGCACCGCTCAGGCGCCCGGCCCGGTAGGTGCGCACCTCGCCCCCGCTGAGCGCCACCAGGTACCAGACACCGGCCTTGAGGACCAGGCCGAGGGGTTCCAGGACCCGCTCGAGGGGGTCGGCGCCCGGGGCGCGCCGGTGCTCCAGGCGCACCGGCCGCTGCTCCCACACCGCCCGCGCCAGCACCGCCAGGTCCGGGGTGTCGTCCTCGTCGCGGAACCAGCCGGGCGCGTCCAGGTGGAAGCGCTGCGCCAGCACGGCGGCGCGCTCGCGCAGCTCCGCGGGCAGGGTGGCGGCCAGCTTGGCGTGCGCGGCGGCCACGGCCCCGCCCAGCCCGAGCGCGGCCAGCGCCCGCGGCGCCCCCAGCGCCAGCAGCGCCACCGCCTCGCGCGAGGTCAGCCCGCCCAGGTCGGTGCGCCACCCGTCGACCAGCCGCACCCCGCCGCCGCGCCCGCTCTCCGTCCAGATCGGCACGCCCGCCGCGCGCAGCGCCGCCACGTCGCGGTGCGCGGTGCGCACCGACACGTCCAGCGCGCGCGCCAGCTCCGGCACGGTGGCCGAGCGGCGCCGCTGCAGGTGCATCAGCAGGGCCACCAGCCGCTCGGAGCGCGCTTCGGGGGGCACGGGGCCATCGTGCCGCGCAACCCTGACGGCGGCTGTCAGGTTTCGCCGCGACGCTGGTGCCGTGACCACCGAGCAGCGCCCGACGACCAGCCCGACGACCAGCCCGACGACCAGCCCGAGCGCGGGCTCCTGGGACCCCCCCGACCTCTCCGGCCGCGTCGCCCTCGTCGCCGGCGCCACCCGCGGCGCCAGCCGCGCGATCGCGGTGGAGCTCGGCCGCGCCGGCGCCACGGTGTGGGTGAGCGGGCGCTCCAGCGCCGCCGGCCGCTCGGAGGTGGACCGGCCCGAGACGATCGAGCAGACCGCCGCGCTCGTGGACGCCGCCGGCGGGCGCGGCGTGCCCGTGCGCTGCGACCACCTCGACCCCGCGCAGGTGCGCGACCTCGCCGCCCGCCTGGACGCCGCGCACGGCCGCCTGGACGTCCTCGTCGACGGCGTGTGGGGCGGGGACCACCTGCTGGGCTGGGGGCAGCCGGTGTGGGAGCACGACCTGGGCGCCAGCCTGCGGATGCTGCGCCTGGGGATCGAGTCGCACGTCGTCACCGCCCACGCCCTGCTGCCGCTGGTGCTGCGCCGCCCCGGGGGGCTGGTGGTGCTCATGACCGACGGCACCGCCGAGCACAACTCCCGCTACCGCACCGGCACGACCCTGGCGTTCCACGTGGCCAAGGCCGCCGCGCACCCGCTGGCCACGGCGCTGGCCGCCGAGACCGCCCCGCACGGCACCACCGCCGTCGCCCTCACCCCCGGCTGGCTGCGCTCGGAGGCGATGCTGGACACCTTCGGCGTCACCGAGGAGGACTGGCGCGGCGCGCTGGCGCAGGAACCGCACTTCGCGATCTCCGAGTCGCCGGTGTTCGTCGCCCGGTGCGTGGCGGCGCTGGCCGCCGACCCGCAGCGCGCCCGGTTCAGCGGGCGCACCCTGGACTCCGGTTCCCTGGCGCGCGAGTACGGCGTCGACGACGTCGACGGCAGCCGCCCCGACGGGTGGCGGTACGTGGCGCAGGTGCAGGAGGCCGGCGGGCCGGCCGACACCACCGGGTACCGGTGACGGGCCCGGGCCCGGGCCCGAACCGGTGCTGCGCGGTGCGGGCGGGCCTCAGCCGCCCAGGTGGCTGATCGCGAACGCCACGAGGAAACCCAGCGTCGTGATGAGCCCGGTGTAGACCTGGGTGCGCTCGAACGCCTCGGGGATCATCGTGTCGGCGATCATCGTGAGGATCGCCCCGGCGGCCAGCGCGGTGATCGCGGCGATGACCCCCGGCGAGGCGGGACCCAGCGCGGCGTACCCCACCGCCGCGGCCAGCGCGCTGACCAGCGCGATGCCGCCCCACACCCCGAACACGTACCCGGCGCTGCGCCCGGAGCGCTTCATGCCCGCCACGCTGGACAGCCCCTCGGGCACGTTGGAGATGAACACCGCCGCGACCACCGCCGTGCTCACCCCGCCGCCGCCCAGCAGGCCCACGCCCAGCACCACCGACTCCGGGACGCCGTCCAGCAGCGCCCCGATCGCGATGGCCGCGCCGCTGCCGCCCTGCTCGGACTCCGAGGGCTGCTGGTCGCCGGAACGCTTGCGGTGCCGGGCGCCGCGCCGGGCCAGGGCCGAGTTCGCCGCCACGTACACCAGCGCGCCGACCAGGAAGCTGACGGTCGTGGTCACCAGGCCGCCGGTCTCCACGGCCTCCTGGGCCAGGTCGAACGCCAGCGCGGAGATGAGCACGCCCGCGCCGAACGCCATGACGGCGGCGACCACCTTCGAGGGCACGGTGATGAACCAGGCGAGGGCCGCACCGATCACCAGCGCCGCCCCGCCCAGCAGCCCCCACG
>NZ_JAAALM010000180.1 GCF_009906395.1 Kineococcus indalonis | reverse complement strand
GGCTTCGACGACGGGGGCTTCGACGGCGGCGGCGACTTCGGCGGCGACTTCGGCGGCGACTTCGGTGGTGACATCGAGGTGTGAGCCCGGCGGGGCGGTGCCCGGCGGCCCGGGGGATGATCGGGCCGTGCGGGCGGGGCGTGGGCGCAGGGTGGACCGGTGAGCGCGAGGGCGCCGCGCGAGGAGCGCGGCCGCTTCCCGGCCTCGGTGTACGAGCACGGCGGCGAACCGGACCCGCGCTTCTCCCTGGCCAACGAGCGCACCTTCCTGGCGTGGATCCGCACCTCCCTGGCCCTGCTGGCCGCGGGCGTCGCCCTGGAGGGGCTGGCCCTGCCGCTGCAGCCGCAGCTGCGCCTGGCCGCCGCCCTGCTGCTCGTGGCCCTGGGCCTGCTCGCCCCCGCGCAGGCCTGGTTCGGCTGGGCGCGCGACGAGCGGGCCATGCGCCGCGGCGAGCCGCTGCGCTCGCCGGCGCTGGCCGCGCCGCTGACCGCCGGCACCGCCCTGGCCGGGGTGCTCGTCCTGCTCGGGCTGCTGCTGCGGTGAGGGGCCAGCACGCGGGGCCGCGCGGCGGCTCCGCCCTCTTCGACGCCGGTCTGCAGCCCGAGCGCACCGCGCTGGCCTGGCGGCGCACCGCCCTGTCCCTCGTCGTGGCGGGCCTGGGGGCCACGCGGCTGCTGCTGCCGCAGCTGGGTGCCGGCGCGGTGGTGCTGGGGCTGGCGGCGACCTGCACCGGGGTGCTGGTGCACGTCCTGGCGTCCCGGCGCGCGCGCCGCACCACCGAGCGGCTGCTGCGCGCCGGGGACCTGGACGACCCGGCGGCCTCCGCGCACCTGCAGGCCCTCACCGCCGGCGCGTGCGCCGTCCTCGGCGCCCTGGCCCTGGCCCTGGTGCTCGCGCGCGGCGCGGGGGTGCTGCCGTGAGCCTGGACGAGGCCGCGGCCTGGGCGACGGTCCTGGGCGGCGCGGCCGTGCTGGTGGCCTTCGTCCGCTCGTGCGCGCACGTGGCCGCCCGCTACCACCAGCGCGAGCGCCACCGCGCGCGCGCCACCGAGCACGGCCTGGACCACGCGCGGATGGCGTGGTGGCGGCACGTGCGCGCCCGCTGGCGCTACCTGTGGGCCACCGGGCGGCTGCGCACCCCGCGCGAGGCCGGGCAGGCCGGGCAGGCCGGGCAGGCGGGCGGCGCGGGGGAGCGGGGCGAGCCGCGGCGAGAGCGCTGAGGCGCCTCAGCGCCGCCCGAGGGAGCGCTCCAGCTCCGCGGTGCGCTCGGCGCGCCTCCGCAGCCGCACCAGCTCGCGGTCGCGGCGCTCCACGAGCACCGCGGCCAGGAAGCGCTCGGGGTCCGTGCCCGCCGGCGGCGGCGGCGCCACGTGCGCCAGCAGCGCGTCGGCCAGCGAGGCGCCCAGGGCCCCGCGCGAGGCGGCGTGCAGCGAGGCGGCCCGGCCCAGGAACTGCCGCGCGGCCACCACGGTCCCCTCCGGCAGCCGGCCGATGTCGGCGCTGCCGGCCCAGCCGGCCAGCTCCGGCGGCATCGGCGGCAGCGGCACGTGCTTGGCCGCGGTGCGCTCGCGCACCACGTAGGTGCCCGCCAGCAGGTCGCCCACGCGCTTGCCGCGCGGGCTGATCAGGGCGCACACGATCGCCGGGCTGCCGGCCAGCGCCCACAGCTCGAAGAAGCCCGTCAGCGCCCGCACCATCGCGTGCCGGAAGCGCACCGGGCCGCCGTCGTCGCGCACGGCCCGCACCCCCACGACGAGCTTGCCCAGGGAGCGCCCGCGGGTGGCGGTCTCCACCGCGGTGGGGACGCCGACCAGGCACAGCACCGTCTCGGCCAGCACGATCGCGGCGGTGGCGGCCTCGTCGGCGCTGGACAGCAGCGCCCGCGAGACGTACAGCAGCGCGCCGAGGACCAGCAGGTGCGCCAGCGCGTCGATGGCGGCGGCCAGCAGCCGGGAGGCGAAGGACGCCGCGCGCAGGCCCAGCACGACCGCCTCGCCGGTGACCACGTCCCCGACGGGGTCCACCACCCGCGGCGACACCCCCGCGCCCGGCCCCGCGCCCGGGCGCCACGGCCCGCCGCCGGGGGCGGCGGGGGGCGGGACGTCGCTGGCGGCCACCGCAGCACCGTACCGGCCGCGCCCGGCGCAGGGCCCCGGCGCAGGGCCCCGGCGCAGGGCCCCGGCGCAGGGCCCCGGCGCACTGCCCCGGCCCACCGCCGCGCTCACTAGGCTCGAGCGCGTGGACGTCGACGCCTTCCGGGCCGTGCACGAGCAGGAGTGGGCGCGGCTGCGCGCCCTGGTGCGTCAGCGCCGCCTGACGGGCGTCCAGGCCGACGAGCTCGTCGTCCTCTACCAGCGCACCGCCACCCACCTGTCGGTGCTGCGCTCGGCGCAGTCCGAGCCGGTGCTGCTCGACGAGCTGTCCACGCTGCTGGTGCGCGCCCGCTCCCGGCTGACCGGCTCGCGGTACACCGCCTGGCGCCAGCTGCGGCACTTCACCGTGCGCGGGCTGCCGGCGGCGCTGTGGCGGCTGCGCTGGTGGAGCCTGGCCGCCACCGCGTACACCCTCGTGCTCGCCACCGCCGCCGGCGCGTGGATCGCGGGCGACAGCCGGGCGCAGGCCAGCCTGTTCGGCTCCGACGAGGACATCCGCCGCCTCGTCGAGGAGGACTTCGCCGGCTACTACTCCGAGTACGCGCACGCCTCGTTCGCCGGGCGGGTGTGGACGAACAACGCGGTGGTCGCCGCCACCTGCGTGGTCCTGGGCATCACGGGGGTGTTCGTGCTGCTGGCGCTGACGCAGAACGCCCTCAACGTGGGCCTGCAGGGCGGCCTGCTCGTGGACAACGGGCGCGGGGAGGTGTTCTTCGGCCTCATCGCCCCCCACGGCATCCTCGAGCTGACCGCGGTGTTCGTCGCCGCGGCGGCGGGGTCGAAGCTGTTCTGGACGTGGGTGGCGCCCGGCACCCGCGGCCGCGCGCAGGCCCTGGCCACCGAGGGGCGCGCCATGGTCGGCGTCGCCCTCGGGCTCGTGCTCGTCCTGTTCGTCTCCGGCCTCATCGAGGGCTTCGTCACCCCCTCCCCGCTGCCCACGGCGGCGCGCATCGCCGTCGGCGTGCTCGCCGAGGTCGCGTTCCTGCTGTACGTGGTGCTGCTGGGCCGCCCCGCCGCGGCGGCGGGGGAGACCGGCGACGTGGAGGCGCGCTTCGCCGGTGACGTCGCCCCCGTGCGCGGCTGAGGCGCGGGCGCCCCTCAGCCCTCCACGCGCTCGTCGCCGCGCTCGTCGCCGCGCTCGTCGCCGTCGTTCGAGCCGGTGCCCAGCAGGCTGCGCGTCAGGCGCTCGCCGTCCGAGAGCAGCTCCTCCAGCGCCTGGCGCAGGTCCGCGTCGCCCACCTCGTGCCCGCCGGTGGCCGCCAGCAGCACCGCGCGGCGCAGCAGCTCGCGCGCGAAGGACGCGGTGACCCCCTCGGTGCGTGCGGCGGCCGCGTCCAGCGCGGCCGCCGACACCGGCAGGTCCCCGGCGTACAGGCGGAACAGCGCCCGCCTGGCGGCCTCGTCCGGCAGCGGCACCTCCACCGCCAGGTCCACGCGCCCCGGGCGCTGCGCCAGCGCCCGCTCCAGCAGGTCCGCGCGGTTGGTCGTCAGGACGAAGGCGACGTCGGCGTCCCCGCCCAGGCCGTCCATCGCGTCCAGCAGCTCGAACAGCAGCGGGCGCTCGCCGGGGTGCGAGCCGCGGTCCTCGGCGACCAGGTCGACGTCCTCCAGCACCACGACCGCCGGCTGCATCGCCCGCGCCAGGTGCGCGGCGGTGCTCACGTGCGCCAGCGCCGTGCCGGAGAGCAGCACCACGGTCGTGCCCGCGGTGCGCGAGACCAGGTGCCGCACGGTGTGCGTCTTGCCCGTGCCCGGCGGGCCGTACAGCAGCACCCCGCGCTTGAGGTGCTGGCCGGCGGCCCGCAGCCGCTCCGCCGCCTCCCCGACGCCCACCACGTGCCGCACCACGCGCTCCAGCGAGCCCGGCGGCAGCACCACCGCCGAGGCCGGCACGTCCGGGCGCGCCAGGAACGTGATGCCCGCCGAGGAGTGGTGGTCGAACGGCGCGTGGGAGAAGGACAGCACCTGCCCGCGCAGCACGCTGCGCTCCAGCATCAGGCGGCGCACCCCCTCGATGAAGCCCGGCACCACCGCCTCGTCGGCGGCCGCGACCTCGATGCCGTGCGGGTACGGGCCGTGCTGCAGCGCCGCGCGCTGCAGCACGGCCACCGGCACCCCCTCGTGGTGCAGCAGCCGCACGCCCAGCGCCAGGGCGCGGCGGGTGGAGCCCGGCCCCGTCGGCAGGTTCACCCGGTCCGGGGCGGCGGTGCCGAAGCGGCCGTAGCGCGTCTCCAGCAGGTCCGCGAAGCTCATGTGGGCGCGCTGGTCGCCACCGGCCACGCCCACCACGCGCTCGCCGCCGCCCCGGCGCGCCACCTCCTCCAGCGCCACGTCCAGGTCGGCGAACTGGTGCGGGGGCACCTCCTCGCGCACCACCGGCACCCGGCGGGCGTCGGTGCCCAGGTGCGCGCCGACGACGTCGGCCAGGCCGGGGCCGGCGTCGTCGTCCTCGGCGCGCTGGGTGTGCACGACCTCCTCCAGGAAGGTGCGCACGGCGGTGACGAACCGGCGGGTGTCGGGGTCCACCCGGTGATCGTGGGGGTGCGCGGGCGGGCGCGTCCACCGACTTCCGCGGGTCCGGCAGCCCCCCTCACAGCCGCCCGGCGGCCTTCAGCGCCAGGTAGCGGTCCGCCAGCGCCGGGGCGAGCTCGTCGGGGGAGGCGTGCACCACCTCCACGCCCAGCCGCGTCAGCAGCGCCGCCGCGGCCTCCCGCTCGGCGGCGGCCGTCTCGGCGGCCGCCGCCGCGTACACCTGCTCGGCGTCCGCGCGCGAGCGCGCCAGCCGCACCAGCGCCGGGTCGTCCACGGCCGCCAGCACCACCGTGTGCCGCGCCGCCAGCTGCTCCAGCACCGTCACCAGCCCCGAGTCCAGCACCGAGGTGTCCAGCGCCGTCAGCAGCACCACCAGCGCGCGCTGGCGCGCCGTGGAGCGCACCTCGGTGGCCACCGCGTCCCAGTCCGCCTCCACCAGCGACGGCTCCAGGCCCGCCAGGGCCTCCACCAGGCCCGGCAGCAGCCCGGCGCGCGAGCCGCCGCGCACCCGCGCCCGCACCCGCCGGTCGTGGGCGATGAGGTCCACGCGGTCCCCGGCGCGCGCGGCCAGCGCCGCCGTCAGCAGCGCCGCCTCGATCGCCGCGTCCAGGCGCACCTCCAGCCCGCCGGGCCCGCCGCCCAGCCGGGCGGCCGCGGTGCGCGAGGCGTCGAGCACGAGCACCACGCGGCGGTCGCGCTCGGGCCGCCAGGTGCGCACCACCACCGCGTCGCGGCGGGCGGTGGCGCGCCAGTCGATCGAGCGCACGTCGTCGCCGTCGACGTAGTCGCGCAGCGAGTCGAACTCGGTGCCCTGCCCGCGGTGCTGCACGGCGCTGCGCCCGTCCAGCTCGCGCAGCCGCGCCAGCCGCGAGGGCAGGTGCCGGCGGGAGGAGAACGGCGGCAGCACCCGCAGCCGCCCCGGCAGCGGCAGCGAGCGCTGCCGCGCGGCCAGCCCCAGCGGCCCCGCGCAGCGCACCGTGACCCGGTCCGCCAGCCGGTCCCCGCGCCGGGTGGGCACCAGCACCGTGCTCAGCCGGGCGCGCTCGCCCGGCGGCAGGTCCAGGCGGTGGCGGTCCCGGCCCGCCCCCGCCGAGGGCTGCCAGGCGTCGCGCAGCACGCCGCGCAGCCGGCGCCGGCCGGTGTTGGCCACCAGCAGCTCCGCGGTGACCGGCTCGCCCAGGCGCACCGCCGGCAGGGGGGTGCGCCGCACCGACAGCGCGCGCGGGGAGGCCGCCAGCGCCACGTCCACGGCCACCAGCACCGCCGACAGGGCCAGCCAGGCCCACACCGCGCCCCAGCCGGGCCGGGCCAGCACCAGCGCCAGGCCCAGCAGCACCAGCAGCGGCGCCCGCCCGGTCAGCGCCACCGCAGCGCCCCCGCCACCGCGCCGCGCGCCCCCGCCACCGCGCCGCGCGCCCTCACCGGGGCACGGGCACGGTGCTGAGCACCGAGTCCAGCACCGCGTCCACGCTCACCCCGTCCAGCTCCGCCTCCGGGCGCAGCTGCACCCGGTGCCGCAGCGTCGGGCGCGCCAGGTCCTTCACGTCGTCGGGGGAGACGTAGTCGCGCCCCGACAGCCACGCCCACGCCCGCGCCGCGGCCAGCAGCGAGGTCGCCCCGCGCGGGGAGACGCCCAGCGCCAGCGACGGCGAGGAGCGCGTGGCCCGGCACACGTCCACCACGTAGCCCAGCACCTCGCGGGAGACCTGCACCGCCCGCACCGAGCGGGTGGCCATCGCCAGGTGCGCCGGGGTGGCCACCGCCCGCACGCCCGCCGCGGCCAGGTCGCGCGGGTCGAAGCCGGCGGCGTGGCGCGCCAGCACCTCCACCTCGTCCTCGCGCGCCGGCAGCGGCAGCGTCAGCTTCAGCAGGAAGCGGTCCAGCTGCGCCTCCGGCAGCGGGTAGGTGCCCTCGTACTCCACGGGGTTCTGCGTGGCGGCCACGATGAACGGCGAGGGCAGCGGGCGCGGCACCCCGTCCACCGACACCTGCCGCTCCTCCATGGCCTCCAGCAGCGAGGCCTGCGTCTTGGGCGGGGTGCGGTTGATCTCGTCGGCCAGCAGCAGGTTCGTGAAGACCGGCCCCTCCCGGAAGCTGAAGCGCGCGCTCTGCGCGTCGTAGACCAGCGAGCCGGTCACGTCGCCGGGCATCAGGTCGGGGGTGAACTGCACCCGCTTGGTGTCCAGCTCCAGCGCCGCCGCCAGGGTGCGCACCAGCAGCGTCTTGGCCACGCCGGGCACGCCCTCCAGCAGCACGTGCCCGCGGCACAGCAGCGCGATGACCAGGCCGGTGACGGCGGGCTCCTGGCCGACGACGGCCTTGGCGACCTCCTGGCGCACCGCGCGCAGCGCCTCGCGCGCCTCCTCCACCGCCGCGCCGCCGGCGGGCGGTGCGGGCTCGGTGGTGCCGACGGGCGCGTCGGCGCCCTGGACCGGGGTCTCGCTCACGTGGTGCCCTCCGTGGGGTTCGCGG
>NZ_JAAALM010000017.1 GCF_009906395.1 Kineococcus indalonis | reverse complement strand
GGTGGGTGGGTGGCCGGCCTGCTGGTGACCGGCGTGGTGCCGGCGGGAGGTGTGGACCTCCCGCCGGCTCCCGGGGCGCCTACTCCCCGCGGACCTTCTTCACGATCTCCTCGGCGACGTTCCGGGGAACCTCGGCGTAGTTGGAGAACTGCATCGTGTAGACCGCGCGACCCTGGGTCTTGGACCGCAGGTCGCCGACGTAGCCGAACATCTCCGACAGCGGGACGGTCGCCTTGACGACCTTCGCACCGCTGACGTCCTCCATGGACTCGATCTGCCCACGGCGGGAGTTCAGGTCGCCGATGACGTCGCCCATGTAGTCGGCGGGCGTGCGCACCTCGACGGCCATGACGGGCTCGAGCAGCACCGGGTCGGCGCGCTTGACGGCCTCCTTGAGGACCATCGAGCCCGCGATCTTGAACGCCATCTCCGAGGAGTCGACGTCGTGCGCGGCACCGTCGAGCAGGCTGGCCTTGATGCCGACGAGCGGGTAGCCCGCCACGACACCGAGCTGCATGGCGTCCTGGATGCCGGCGTCCACGGAGGGGATGTACTCGCGCGGGACGCGGCCACCGGTGACCTTGTTCTCGAACTCGTAGAACTCCCCGTCGGAGGTGTCCAGCGGCTCGATGGTGACCTGGACCTTGGCGTACTGGCCGGACCCACCCGTCTGCTTCTTGTGGGTGTAGTCCATCTTCTCGACCGCGCGGCGGATGGTCTCGCGGTAGGCGACCTGCGGCTTGCCGACGTTCGCCTCGACCTTGAACTCGCGCTTCATGCGGTCGACGAGGATGTCGAGGTGGAGCTCGCCCATCCCCTTGATGATCGTCTGGCCGGTCTCCTGGTCCAGCTCGACCTGGAAGGTCGGGTCCTCCTCGGCCAGGCGCTGGATCGCGGTGCCCAGCTTCTCCTGGTCGCCCTTGGTCTTGGGCTCGATGGCCACCGAGATGACCGGCTCGGGGAAGGTCATCGACTCCAGCACGACCGGCTGCTGCGGGTCGGACAGGGTGTCGCCGGTGGTCGTCTCCTTGAGGCCGATCATCGCGTAGATGTGGCCCGCACGAGCCTCGTCGACCGGGTTCTCCTTGTTGGAGTGCATCTGGAAGAGCTTCCCGATGCGCTCCTTCTTGCCCTTGGTCGAGTTGACGACCTGCGAGCCGGCGGCGATGCGCCCGGAGTACACGCGGACGTAGGTCAGCTTCCCGAAGAACGGGTGCGCGGCGACCTTGAAGGCCAGCCCGGAGAAGGGCTCCTCGGCGTCGGAGTGGCGGATGATCTCCACCGACTCGTCGCCGACCTTGTGCCCGACCATCGGCTTCACGTCGAGGGGCGAGGGCAGGTAGTCGATGACCGCGTCGAGCATGGGCTGCACGCCCTTGTTCTTGAACGCGGAGCCGCAGAAGACCGGGTAGACCTCGGAGGCGACCGTCAGCTTGCGGACGGCGGCCTTGATCTCCTCGACCGTCAGGTCCTCGCCGCCGAGGTACTTCTCCAGCAGGGTCTCGTCGGTCTCGGCGACGCGCTCGACGAGCTTCTGGCGGTACTCCTCGGCCTGCGCCTGCAGGTCGGCCGGGATCTCCTCGACCTGGTAGTCCTCGCCCTTCTGGGCGTCGCCGCTCCAGGTCAGGGCGCGCATCTGGACCAGGTCCACGACGCCGGAGAAGGAGTTCTCCGCGCCGATGGGCAGCTGCATCACCAGCGGCTCGGCGCCCAGGCGCTCGACGATGGTGCGCACGGTGAAGAAGAAGTCCGCGCCGAGCTTGTCCATCTTGTTGACGAAGCAGATGCGGGGGACGTCGTACTTGTCCGCCTGCCGCCACACCGTCTCGGACTGGGGCTCGACGCCCTCCTTGCCGTCGAAGACGGCGACCGCACCGTCGAGGACGCGCAGCGACCGCTCGACCTCGACCGTGAAGTCGACGTGGCCGGGCGTGTCGATGATGTTGATCTGGTTGCCCTCCCAGAAGCAGGTGGTGGCGGCGGAGGTGATGGTGATCCCCCGCTCCTGCTCCTGCTCCATCCAGTCCATCGTCGCCGCGCCGTCGTGGACCTCGCCGATCTTGTAGTTGATCCCCGTGTAGAAGAGGATCCGCTCGGTCGTCGTGGTCTTGCCGGCGTCGATGTGGGCCATGATGCCGATGTTGCGGACCTTGGTCAGGTCCGTCAGCACGTCCTGTGCCACGGTTTACTGCCTCTTCCCTGGGATCGAGGGGGTGAGTCGGCGAGGTACCGCTGGGATCACCAGCGGTAGTGCGCGAAGGCCCGGTTCGACTCGGCCATCTTGTGGGTGTCCTCACGGCGCTTCACCGCGGCGCCGAGGCCGTTCGAGGCGTCGAGGATCTCGTTGAGCAGGCGCTCGGTCATCGTCTTCTCGCGGCGCTGGCGGGCGTAGCCGACCAGCCAGCGCAGGGCCAGCGTGGTCGAGCGGCTCGGGCGCACCTCGATCGGCACCTGGTAGGTCGAGCCGCCGACGCGGCGGGAGCGGACCTCGAGGGCCGGCTTGACGTTGTCCAGGGCGCGCTTGAGCACGACGACCGGGTCGGTGCCCGTCTTGCCGCGGGCGCCCTCGAGGGCGCCGTAGACGATCGACTCCGCGACGGACTTCTTGCCGTCCAGGAGGATCTTGTTGACGAGCTGCGTCACCAGCGGGGACTGGTAGACGGGGTCCACCACGAGGGGACGCTTGGGGGCGGGGCCCTTGCGCGGCATCAGCTCTTCTCCTTCTTCGCGCCGTAGCGGCTGCGCGCCTGCTTGCGGTTCTTCACGCCCTGCGTGTCCAGGGAACCGCGGACGATCTTGTAGCGGACGCCGGGGAGGTCCTTCACCCGGCCGCCGCGCACCAGGACCATGGAGTGCTCCTGGAGGTTGTGCCCCACGCCGGGGATGTACGCGGTCACCTCGATGCCGCTGGTGAGCTTCACGCGCGCGACCTTGCGCAGCGCGGAGTTCGGCTTCTTGGGGGTGGTCGTGTACACGCGCGTGCACACGCCGCGGCGCTGCGGGCTGCCCTTCAGGGCGGGCGTCTTGGTCTTGACGACCTTGTCCTCCCGGCCCTTGCGGACCAGCTGCTGGATGGTGGGCACCCTGTCTCCGTCTGTCGATCTCGTTCGTCGGCTCTGCTGCTCGGGACGCGCCGCTCGTCGTGAGCCGGCGCTCGACTCCCCGCCGACCCACGAGGTCGGGCGTGTCGTTCGGTCGAGGGCCCGAGCCGGTGACGTCCTGTCACCTGATCGCGGGCACGCTCGTGTCAAGCGCACACGAGCCTACCCGCCGCAAATGAGGGGGTCAAAACGAGCCCCCCGGGCACGGTCGGACAGCGGGGAGCCGCCGGTGGGCGGCGCCCCGCGAGGCCCCGCCCCGTCCCCGCGCCGGGTGGCGCGGGGACGGGGCGGGGCCGGTGGCGTCAGCGGTAGTCGCTGCTGCCGTAGTCGAACTCCTCCAGCGGCACGGCCTGGCCGGAGCCCACGCCGAACTGCGCGTAGTCGACCTCGTCGTAGCCGGGCACCGAGTACATCTGCGCCTTGGCCTCCTCGGTCGGCTCCACCCGGATGTTGCGGTAGCGGGGCAGCCCCGTGCCGGCCGGGATGAGCTTGCCGATGATGACGTTCTCCTTGAGGCCCAGGAGCGGGTCGCTCTTGCCCTCCATGGCGGCGTTGGTCAGCACGCGCGTCGTCTCCTGGAAGGAGGCCGCGGACAGCCACGAGTCCGTCGCGAGCGACGCCTTCGTGATGCCCATCAGCTCCGGGCGGCCGGAGGCCGGCTGCCCGCCCTCCGCCATGACCCGGCGGTTCTCCTCCTCGAAGCGCGCGCGCTCGACCAGCTCGCCGGGCAGCAGCTCGGAGCCGTTCTGCTCGATGATCGTCACCCGCTTGAGCATCTGGCGGACGATGACCTCGATGTGCTTGTCGTGGATCGACACGCCCTGGGAGCGGTAGACCTCCTGCACCTCGTCGACCAGGTGCATCTGCACCCGGCGCGGGCCGAGGATGCGCAGGATCTGCTTGGGGTCGACCGCGCCCTGGACGAGCTTCTGCCCGACCTCGACGTGCTGGCCGTCCTCCACCAGCAGGCGCTGGCGGCGGGTGACCGGGTAGGCGACCTCCTCCGAGCCGTCGTCGGGCGTGACGACGATGGAGCGGCCCTTGTCGGTCTCCTCCACGCGGACCCGGCCGGGCGCCTCGGTGATCGGGGCGTTGCCCTTGGGGGTGCGGGCCTCGAAGAGCTCGACCACGCGCGGCAGGCCGTGCGTGATGTCGCCGGACTCCGACGCGGCACCACCGGTGTGGAAGGTGCGCATCGTCAGCTGCGTGCCCGGCTCGCCGATCGACTGGGCCGCGACGATGCCGACGGCCTCGCCGATGTCGACGAGCTTGCCGGAGGCCAGCGAACGGCCGTAGCAGCGGGCGCAGGTGCCGACCCGGGACTCGCAGGTGAGCACCGAGCGGACCTTGACCGACTCCACCCCGCGGCGGACCAGCTCGTCGATGACCACGTCGCCGAGGTCGGCGCCGGCGGCCAGCGCCACCTCGCCGTCGGCCACCACGTCGGTGGCCAGCGTGCGGGCGTAGACGCTCGTCTCGACGTCGTCGTGGCGGCGCAGCGAGCCGTCCGCGTTGCGCTCGGCGATCGGCATCTCCAGGCCGCGGCTGGTGCCGCAGTCGTCCTCGCGCACGATGACGTCCTGGGAGACGTCGACGAGGCGGCGGGTGAGGTAGCCGGAGTCGGCGGTGCGCAGCGCGGTGTCCGCCAGACCCTTGCGGGCGCCGTGCGTGGTGATGAAGAACTCACCCACGGTCAGGCCCTCGCGGAACGAGGCCTTGACCGGGCGGGGGATGATCTCGCCCTTCGGGTTCGCCATCAGGCCGCGCATGCCGGCGAGCTGACGCATCTGCATCCAGTTGCCTCGCGCACCCGAGCTCACCATGCGGTGGATCGTGTTGTGCGTCGGCATCGCCTGCTCGAGGTCCTTGGCGACGTCGTTCGTGGCCTGGGTCCAGATCTCGATGAGCTCCTGGCGGCGCTCGTCGTCGGTGATCAGACCGCGCTCGTACTGCTGCTGGACCTTCTCGGCCTTGGCCTCGTAGGTCTCGAGGATGGCCTGCTTGTTCGGCGGGGCCACGACGTCGGCGATGGACACGGTGGTGCCCGAGCGGGTGGCCCAGTGGAAGCCGGCCGCCTTCAGGGCGTCCAGGGTCGCCGCGACCTGGACCTTCGGGTAGCGCTCGGCGAGGTCGTTGACGATCGCCGACAGGCGCTTCTTGTCCACGACCGCGTTGACGTACTCGTAGTCCACCGGCAGGGCCTCGTTGAGCAGCGCGCGGCCCAGGGTGGTCTCGACCACCAGGTCCTCGCCCTGCTGCCAGCCCTCGGGCAGCTGCATGGCCGCGGTGGGCACGACGCCCGACAGGCGGATGCGCACCTTGGCGTTCAGGTGCAGCTGGCGCGCGTCGAAGGCCATGATCGCCTCGGCGAGCGAGGAGAACTGCCGGCCCACGCCGTCCACGTCGTCCCGGTCGGCGGTCAGGTGGTAGATGCCGATGATCATGTCCTGGGTGGGCATGGTCACCGGACGGCCGTCCGCCGGCTTGAGGATGTTGTTGGACGAGAGCATGAGGATGCGGGCCTCGGCCTGCGCCTCCGCGCTCAGCGGCACGTGCACGGCCATCTGGTCGCCGTCGAAGTCCGCGTTGAAGGCGGTGCACACGAGCGGGTGGATCTGGATGGCCTTGCCCTCGACCAGCTGCGGCTCGAAGGCCTGGATGCCCAGGCGGTGCAGCGTGGGCGCGCGGTTGAGCAGCACCGGGTGCTCGGTGATGACCTCGGACAGGACGTCCCAGACCACCGGGCGGGCGCGCTCGACCATGCGCTTGGCCGACTTGATGTTCTGCGCGTGGCTGAGGTCGACGAGCCGCTTCATGACGAAGGGCTTGAAGAGCTCCAGCGCCATCTGCTTGGGCAGGCCGCACTGGTGCAGCTTCAGCTGCGGGCCGACCACGATGACCGAGCGGCCCGAGTAGTCCACGCGCTTGCCGAGCAGGTTCTGGCGGAACCGGCCCTGCTTGCCCTTGAGCATGTCGGACAGCGACTTCAGCGGGCGGTTGCCCGGGCCCGTCACCGGCCGGCCGCGGCGGCCGTTGTCGAAGAGGGCGTCGACGGCCTCCTGCAGCATGCGCTTCTCGTTGTTGACGATGATCTCGGGCGCGCCGAGGTCGAGGAGGCGCTTGAGCCGGTTGTTGCGGTTGATCACCCGGCGGTAGAGGTCGTTCAGGTCGGAGGTCGCGAAGCGGCCGCCGTCCAGCTGCACCATCGGGCGCAGGTCCGGCGGGATGACCGGCACGCAGTCCAGGACCATGCCCTCGGGCGAGTTGCGCGTGGTCAGGAAGGCGGAGACGACCTTCAGGCGCTTGAGGGCGCGGGTCTTGCGCTGGCCCTTGCCCGTGGCGATCGTCTCGCGCAGGGACTCGGCCTCGGCGTCCAGGTCGAAGCTCTGCAGGCGCTTCTGCAGCGCCGCCGCGCCCATGCCGCCCTCGAAGTACATGCCGAAGCGCTCGCGCATGGCGCGGTAGAGCACCTCGTCGCCCTCGAGGTCCTGGACCTTGAGGTTGCGGAAGCGGTCCCACACCGCGGTCAGGCGGTCGATCTCGGCGTCGGCGCGACGGCGGATCTGCGCCATCTCGCGCTCGGCCGACTCGCGCACCTTTCGGCGCACGTCGGACTTGGCGCCCTCGGCCTCGAGCTCGGCCAGGTCCTGCTCGAGCGTCTTGGCGCGGGCGTCTACGTCGGCGTCGCGGCGGTTCTCCACCTCGCGCTTCTCGACCTCGATCTGCGCCTCGAGCGAGGAGTGGTCGCGCTGGCGGCCCTCCTCGTCGACCCACGTGATCATGTAGGCGGCGAAGTAGATGACCTTCTCGAGGTCCTTGGGCGCCAGGTCCAGCAGGTAGCCCAGGCGGCTCGGGACGCCCTTGAAGTACCAGATGTGCGTGACCGGCGCGGCCAGCTCGATGTGGCCCATCCGCTCACGGCGCACCTTGGCGCGGGTGACCTCCACGCCGCAGCGCTCGCAGATGATGCCCTTGAAGCGCACGCGCTTGTACTTGCCGCAGTAGCACTCCCAGTCCCGGGTGGGACCGAAGATCTTCTCGCAGAAGAGCCCGTCCTTCTCCGGCTTCAGGGTGCGGTAGTTGATGGTCTCCGGCTTCTTGACCTCACCGTGCGACCACGTGCGGATGTCGTCCGCCGTGGCCAGCCCGATGCGCAGCTCGTCGAAGAAGTTGACGTCGAGCAACGTGATCTTCTTTCTGTCGTGTCTTGAGGTCTGACTCATCCGTGGGGCTCACGGGCCCCGTTGGCCGGCGGCGGCGGGCCGGGGGCGCTCCCCCGGCCCGCACCCGTCAGACCTCTTCGACGCTGCTCGGCTCGCGCCGAGCCAGGTCGATGCCCAGCTCCTCGGCCGCCCGGAAGACGTCCTCGTCGCTGTCGCGCATCTCGATGGCCATGCCGTCGGAGGACAGGACCTCCACGTTCAGGCAGAGCGACTGCATCTCCTTGATGAGCACCTTGAAGGACTCGGGGATGCCCGGCTCGGGGATGTTCTCGCCCTTGACGATCGCCTCGTAGACCTTCACGCGGCCCAGGACGTCGTCGGACTTGATGGTCAGCAGCTCCTGCAGGGCGTAGGCCGCGCCGTACGCCTCCAGGGCCCAGACCTCCATCTCGCCGAAGCGCTGCCCGCCGAACTGCGCCTTACCACCGAGCGGCTGCTGGGTGATCATGGAGTAGGGGCCGGTCGAGCGGGCGTGGATCTTGTCGTCCACCAGGTGGTGCAGCTTCAGGATGTACATGTAGCCGACCGCCACCGGGTCCGGGAACGGCTCCCCGGAGCGGCCGTCGAACAGCCGCGCCTTGCCGTCGCCCTGCACGAGGCGGTCGCCGTCGCGGGTGGGCAGCGTGGAGGCCAGCAGACCGGTGATCTCCTGCTCGCGCGCACCGTCGAAGACGGGCGAGGCGATGCGGGAGCCGGCCGGCGCCTCGCGGATCTCCTCGGGGATCAGCTCGGCCCAGTCCGGGGCGCCCTCGATCTGCCAGCCGCGCGAGGCGATCCAGCCCAGGTGCAGCTCCAGGACCTGGCCGACGTTCATCCGGCTCGGCACGCCGAGCGGGTTGAGGATGACGTCCACCGGGGTGCCGTCCTCGAGGAACGGCATGTCCTCCACGGGCAGGATCTTGGAGATGACGCCCTTGTTGCCGTGGCGGCCGGCGAGCTTGTCGCCGTCGGTGATCTTGCGCTTGTTGGCGACGTAGACGCGCACCAGCTGGTTCACGCCCGGGGGCAGCTCGTCGCCCTCCTCGCGGTCGAAGACCTTCACGCCGATGACCGTGCCGGTCTCGCCGTGGGGCACCTTCAGCGAGGTGTCGCGCACCTCGCGCGCCTTCTCGCCGAAGATCGCGCGCAGCAGGCGCTCCTCGGGGGTCAGCTCGGTCTCGCCCTTGGGCGTGACCTTGCCGACGAGCAGGTCGCCGTCGCGCACCTCGGCGCCGATGCGGATGATGCCGCGCTCGTCCAGGTCGGCCAGGACGTCCTCCGCGACGTTGGGGATGTCGCGGGTGATCTCCTCCGGCCCCAGCTTGGTGTCGCGGGCGTCGACCTCGTGCTCCTCGATGTGGATCGAGGACAGGACGTCGTCCTGCACGAGGCGCTGCGACAGGATGATCGCGTCCTCGTAGTTGTGGCCCTCCCACGGCATGAACGCCACGAGCAGGTTGCGCCCCAGCGCCATCTCGCCGCCGTCGGTGGACGGGCCGTCGGCCAGCACGGTGCCGACCTCGACGCGGTCGCCCTCGCCGATGACCACGCGCTGGTTGTAGGCGGTGCCGTGGTTGGAGCGGCGGAACTTGGCCACCCGGTAGGTGGTCGTGGTCCCGTCGTCGTTGCTGACGGTCACCAGGTCCGCGGAGACCTCGGTGGCCACGCCGGCCTTCTCGGCGACGATGACGTCACCGGCGTCGACCGCGGCGCGGAACTCCATGCCGGTGCCCACCAGCGGCGCCTCGGTCTTGACCAGCGGCACCGCCTGGCGCTGCATGTTGGCGCCCATGAGCGCGCGGTTGGCGTCGTCGTGCTCGAGGAAGGGGATCATCGCGGTGGCGACGGAGACCATCTGCCGGGCCGCGACGTCCATGAAGTCGACCTCGTCGCGCGGGACGAACTCGGTCTCGCCGCCGCGGGCGCGCACGAGCACGCGGGCCTCGGCGAAGGTGCCGTCCGCGTTCAGCGGGGCGTTGGCCTGCGCGATGACGAAGGCGTCCTCCTCGTCCGCGGTGAGGTACTCGACCTCGTCCGAGACGACGCCGTCGACGATCTTGCGGTACGGCGTCTCGATGAAGCCGAAGGGGTTGATGCGCCCGTAGGAGGACAGCGAGCCGATCAGGCCGATGTTCGGGCCCTCGGGGGTCTCGATCGGGCACATGCGGCCGTAGTGCGAGGGGTGGACGTCGCGGACCTCCATGCCGGCGCGGTCGCGCGCCAGACCGCCGGGGCCCAGCGCCGACAGGCGGCGCTTGTGGGTCAGGC
Organism: Kineococcus indalonis; assembly: GCF_009906395.1. GTDB lineage: Bacteria > Actinomycetota > Actinomycetes > Actinomycetales > Kineococcaceae > Kineococcus > Kineococcus indalonis. The sequence continues at coordinate 10,847 of NZ_JAAALM010000017.1, read as the reverse complement.
CCGCCAGCGGGTTGGTCTGGTCCATGAACTGCGACAGCTGGCTCGTCCCGAAGAACTCCTTGATGGAGGCCACGACGGGGCGGATGTTGATCAGCGTCTGCGGCGTGATGGCCTCGACGTCCTGGGTCGTCATGCGCTCGCGCACGACGCGCTCCATCCGGGACAGGCCGGTGCGGACCTGGTTCTGGATGAGCTCGCCGACGCTGCGCAGGCGGCGGTTGCCGAAGTGGTCGATGTCGTCCACCTCGACGCGCACGTCGACCTGCTGGCCGTTGCGCACGCCCGGCATCGCGGTCTCGCCGGCGTGCAGCTTCACCAGGTACTTGATGGTGCGCACGATGTCGTCGACGGAGAGGACGCTGCTGGTCAGCGGCTCCTCCATGCCCAGCTTCTTGTTGACCTTGTAGCGGCCGACCTTGGCCAGGTCGTAGCGCTTGGGGTTGAAGTACAGGTTGTCCAGCAGGTTGCGCGCGGCCTCCTGCGTGGGCGGCTCGCCCGGGCGCAGCTTGCGGTAGATGTCCAGCAGCGCGTCCTCGACGCCGGAGGTGTGGTCCTTCTCCAGCGTGGCGATCATGGGCTCGTAGTCCGCGAACTCCTCGCGGATCTGCGACTCGCTCCAGCCCAGGGCCTTGAGCAGGACGGTGACCGACTGCTTGCGCTTGCGGTCGATGCGCACGCCGACGGTGTCGCGCTTGTCGATCTCGAACTCGAGCCAGGCGCCGCGCGAGGGGATGACCTTCGCGCTCCAGGTGTCGCGGTCGGAGGTCTTGTCCGGCACGCGCTCGAAGTACACGCCCGGGGAGCGGACCAGCTGCGAGACGACGACGCGCTCGGTGCCGTTGATCACGAAGGTGCCGCGGTCGGTCATGAGCGGGAAGTCGCCCATGAAGACCGTCTGGCTCTTGATCTCGCCGGTGTTGCCGTTGATGAACTCGGCGGTGACGAAGAGCGGGGCCGCGTAGGTGAGGTCGCGCTCCTTGCACTCGTCCAGGGAGTACTTGGGCGGCTCGAAGCGGTGGTCGCGGAACGACAGCGACATGGAGCCGGAGAAGTCCTCGATCGGGGAGATCTCCTCGAAGATCTCCTCCAGGCCCGAGGTCATCGGCACGTCCAGGCCGCCCTCGCGGGAGGCGGCGACGCGGTCCTGCCAGCGCTTGTTGCCGAGCAGCCAGTCGAAGCTGTCGGTCTGCAGCGCCAGGAGGTCGGGGACCTCCAGGGGCTCGCGGATCTTGCCGAAGGAGTACCGTCCGGAGACGGTCAGAGCAGAGCTGTTGCCTGGTGCGGACGCTGTGCGCGAGGCGGCCAAGAGGGGTCCTTCCACGGGCCTGCGAACGTGACACGCGCTGACCTGCCCCGCTCGGTCGTCCCACTGGTCGACGACCGGCCATATGACTGAAGGCAGCGCAAAACAGCAAGGTACCCCGTGAAGGCGCGACTGTCCAGCCCCTGCACGGGGCGCAGTCGACGCCGGCGCTCGGACCGGGCGACGACCGTGTCGCGCCGGGCGGAACGTGATGACAACCGCTGACGAGGATGGTCCCCCGCCGCCCCCGCGTCAAGGCGATCCGCCGGACCTGGGGACGGCGTGTCGCGCCGGGGCCGTGCGGCGGGCGCCGGGGGGAAGCACGGAGGGGCGGCCGGACGGGTGTCCGGCCGCCCCTCGCGGCGGCGTCCCGGGCCCTCTCAGGCCCGGGAGGGGGTCACTTGAGGGTGACGGTGGCGCCGGCGCCCTCGAGCTGCGCCTTGGCCTTCTCGGCAGCGTCCTTGGCGACCTTCTCGAGGACGGGCTTGGGGGCGCCGTCGACGAGGTCCTTGGCCTCCTTGAGGCCGAGGGAGGTCAGCGCGCGGACCTCCTTGATGACGCCGATCTTCTTGTCGCCGGCGGACTCGAGGATGACGTCGAACTCGGACTGCTCCTCGGCGGCCTCGGCCGGGGCGCCCGGGGCGCCGCCGGCGGCGGCCACGGCCACGGGGGCGGCGGCGGTGACGTCGAAGGTCTCCTCGAACTTCTTCACGAAGTCGGAGAGCTCGATGAGGGTGAGCTCCTTGAACGCGTCGAGCAGCTCGTCGGTGCTGAGCTTCGCCATGGTGGCGGTCCTTCCTAGTGGTGGGGGATCCCGCGGTTCACTGCGGGAGGCGGTGCGGTGCGGTGCGGGACGCTCAGGCGTCCACGGCCTCGGCCGCGGGGGCCTCGGCCGGCGCAGCGTCTGCGGGGGCGCCCGCAGCCTGCTTCTCCCGCAGCGCTTCCACGGTGCGGACGGTCTTCGACAGCGGCGCCTGGAACAGGGCCGCGGCCTTGGCCTGGGACGCCTTGAGGACGCCCGCGACCTTGGCCAGGAGCACCTCGCGGGACTCCAGGTCGGCCAGGGCGGTGACGTCCGCGGCGCTGATCGCGCGGCCTTCGAGCACACCGCTCTTGACGATCAGCTGGGGGTTGGTCCTGGCGAAGTCACGCAGGCCCTTGGCAGCCTCCACCGGGTCACCGGCGATGAAGGCGATCGCGGACGGGCCGGACAGCTGGCCCTCGAAGGCCGTGACACCGGCCTCCTTCGCCGCGATGCTGGCGAGCGTGTTCTTCAGGACCGCGTAGGTCGTGTCAGGACCCAGCGAACGGCGCAGCTCGGTGAGCTGCGACACGGTCAACCCCCGGTACTCGGTGAGCACCGCAGCGTTGGAGTCCTGGAACAGCGCCGTGATCTCCTTCACGGCAGCGACCTTCTCCGCCTTCGCCATGCGTGCCCTCCCTTCCTCGTCTCGGGGGCCGGTCGGGGCCCAGACGCACGAAACGCCCCGGCGCAGGAGCGCGGGGGCGTCGGACCGGGACCTCGGGAGGACCTGGAAGGAGCTCTCGCACCTGCGCTGGTCGCCCGTGGTCGGGACCTTCTGCCACCCCCTCCGTGCGGAGCGGGCGACGACCGGCGGTCTTCGGTACCCCTCGATCCTACACGCCGCGCCGGGGTGCTGCCGACCACGCTGCGTGGCCACCGCCGGCCCGGCACGCCACGGGGGCGGGGCCCCGCAGGGCCCCGCCCCCGTGGACGGTCGCGCGCTCGGCGCGGCGGGCTCGCCTCAGGCGGAGACGGGCTCCTCGGTCAGGCCGCGGGTCAGCGCCGGGTCCACGGGGATGCCCGGGCCCATCGTCGTGGTGATCGTCGCCTTCTTCAGGTAGCGGCCCTTGGAGGACGACGGCTTCAGCCGCAGCACCTCGTCCAGGGCGGCGGCGTAGTTCTCGACGAGCTGGGTGTCGTCGAAGGACGCCTTGCCGATGACGAAGTGCAGGTTGGCGTGCTTGTCGGTGCGGAACTCGATCTTGCCGCCCTTGATCTCGGTGACGGCCTTCGCGACGTCCATGGTCACCGTGCCGGTCTTCGGGTTCGGCATCAGGCCGCGCGGGCCCAGCACCTTGCCCAGGCGGCCGACCTTGCCCATGAGGTCGGGGGTCGCCACGGCGGCGTCGAAGTCCAGGCGGCCCTTGGCGACCTCGTCGATCAGCTCGTCGCCGCCGACGATGTCGGCGCCGGCGGCCTCGGCCTGCGCGGCGCGCTCGCCCACGGCGAACACCAGCACGCGGGCGGTCTTGCCGGTGCCGTGCGGCAGGTTCACGGTGCCGCGGACCATCTGGTCGGCCTTGCGCGGGTCGACGCCCAGGCGGAAGGCCACCTCGACGGTCGCGTCGTACTTGGTGGTGGACGTCTCGCGGGCCAGCTTCACGGCCTCGAGCGGGGCGTACAGGGTGTCCGCGTCGATCTTCTCGACGGCGGCGCGGTAGGCCTTGCTGCGCTTCACTGCTGCTCCTCTGGGTCGGGTGAGGGTCGTGGTCGACGGGCCGCGCGCGGCCCTGCCACTGCGGTGCGGCCGGCCCGGTCGGGCCGGCCGCGGGGGTCTCGTCAGTCGGAGACGGTGATGCCCATCGACCGGGCGGTGCCGGCGATGATGCGGGCCGCCATGTCGACGTCCTTGGCGTTGAGGTCCTGCAGCTTCTGCTCGGCGATCTCGCGCACCTGGGCCTGCGTGAGGTTCGCGACCTTCTTGGCGTGCGGCTCGCCCGAGCCCTTGTCCACGCCCGCGGCCTTCTTGATGAGCTCCGCGGCCGGCGGGGTCTTGGTGACGAAGGTGAAGGAGCGGTCCTCGTAGACCGTGATCTCCACCGGGATCACGTTGCCGCGCTGCGCCTCGGTCTGGGCGTTGTAGGCCTTGCAGAACTCCATGATGTTCACGCCGTGCTGACCGAGCGCGGGGCCGATCGGCGGGGCCGGCGTGGCCTGACCGGCCTTGATCTGGAGCTTGATGAGGCCGGCGACCTTCTTCTTGGGGGGCATGCGCGATCCCTTCTCAGGCTGGGGGTGGCCGTATCGGTGCCCGCGGATCGGGCGACGACGGGTTGAGGCCGTCGTCCATCTTACGCGCAGGCGCGCGGGCGGGGCGCACGGCGAGCGAGCCCCCGGCCGCGGGGGCCGGGGGCTCGCTCGGGGCGGGACGCCGTCAGATCTTGGCGACCTGGTTGAAGTTCAGCTCCACGGGCGTCTCGCGCCCGAAGATCGAGACCAGCACGGTGAGCTTCTGGCGGTCCGCGGAGATCTCCGAGATGGTCGCGGGCAGGGTCTCGAAGGGGCCCTCCATGACCGTGACGGACTCCCCGACCTCGAAGTCCACGACCCGGGGGGCGGCGGCGGCGCTGCCGCCCCCGGCCGCGGCGCCCCCGGCGGCGGCGCCCTTGGGCTTCTGCTGCAGCGTCGGGGCCAGCATCGAGAAGACCTCGTCGGTCGACAGCGGCACGGGCTGGTGGGTGTTGCCCACGAAGCCGGTCACGCCCGGGGTGTGGCGCACCGCGCCCCACGACTCGTCGGTGAGGTCCATGCGGACCAGCACGTAGCCGGGGATGCGCACCCGGCGCACGTTCTTGCGCTGGCCGTTCTTGACCTCGACGACCTCCTCCATGGGCACCTCGACCTGGAAGATGTAGTCCTCCATGTTGAGGCTGGTCATGCGGGTCTCGAGGTTGGTCTTCACGCGGTTCTCGTAGCCGGCGTAGCTGTGGATGACGAACCACTCGCCGGGCATGCGCCGCAGCTTCTTGCGGAACTCCTCGGCCTCGTCGACGTCCACGTCGGCCTGGTCGGCCTCGTCGGCCAGGCCCACCGGGTCGCCGTCGATCGGGCCGGCGGCGCTCAGGTCGCCCGCCTCCTCGCCCTCGGGGGCGCCCACGGCGTCGGGCAGCGGCAGGTCCGGGGTGTCGGCGGCCTGCTCCTCGCGCGCCTCGTCGTCGGCCTCGGCGTCGGCGCGCACGTCCTCGGCGTCGTAGCCGGTCAGGGAGGCGTCGGCCTCGAGGCGCTCGTCCTCGTACTCGCCCACGGGCACGGGCGAGGGCTCCTCCGCTGCGCTGAACACCTCGTCGCGCTCCGCGGCGAACGGCTCCTCGCCCTCCGGGGTGTCGTCGGGACCCCACTGCTGCGACACGGTGCTGACCTGCTTCCTTCGGGTTGGGGACTCCGCGCACCGCGGCGGTGCGCCGCCGTCCGTCAGGACCCGAACACCAGCAGGACGAGCTTGCCGATGCCGTAGTCCAGGACGGACACCAAGAGCATCATCACCACGACGAAGACCAGGACGACGCCCGTGTAGCTCAGCAGGTCCCGGCGGGTGGGCCAGACGACCTTGCGCAGCTCCTCGACCACCTGGCGCAGGAAGAGCAGCACTCCGCCGCGGCGCTTGGCCGCCGCACGGTCCGCGGCCTTCGTCTCGCTCACGTCGACCTGCTCCCCACCGACTCCGGTGCTCGACTCGCCTGGTGCTGGCCGCTGCGCGCGCAACGGCGGGCGCGTCCCCGGGGGAACGCGGGTGGTGCTCGCAGGGCAGGAGGGACTCGAACCCACAACCGCCGGTTTTGGAGACCGGTGCGCTACCAATTGCGCCACTGCCCTGAGCGGTTCGGCGCACCCCGGGGGGCGCGCTCCACCTCGGCGGGACGGGCCCGCCACGGAGCACTGTAGGCGAGAACACGGCGCGGAGTCGAACCGCCCCGCACGGCGGGGTGCCAGGATGGGCCCGTGTCCGCCCCGAGCGCCCCCACCCGCACCCGAGTGTCCGCCCGCGTCGCCGGCATCGCCGAGTCCGCGACCCTGGCCGTGGACGCCAAGGCCAAGGCGCTCAAGGTCGCCGGCCGCCCCGTGATCGGCTTCGGCGCCGGCGAACCGGACTTCCCCACCCCCGAGGCGGTCGTCCGGGCCGCCGCGGCCGCCTGCACCGACCCGGCCAACCACCGCTACACCCCCGCCGGCGGGCTGCCGGTGCTGCGCGAGGCGATCGCGGCCAAGACGCTGCGCGACTCCGGCCACGAGGTGCAGCCCTCCCAGGTGCTCGTCACCAACGGCGGCAAGCAGGCCGTCTACGAGACCTTCGCCGCGCTGCTGGACCCGGGCGACGAGCTGCTGCTGCCCGCCCCCTACTGGACCACCTACCCCGAGGCCGCCCGGCTCGCCGGCGGCGTGCCCGTGGAGGTCTTCGCCGGCATCGAGCAGGGCTACAAGGTCACCGTCGAGCAGCTGGAGGCCGCGCGCACCCCGCGCACCAAGGTGCTGCTGTTCAACTCCCCCTCCAACCCCACCGGCGCGGTCTACACCCCCGAGGAGGTCCGCGAGATCGGGCGCTGGGCCGACCGGCACGGCCTGTGGGTGGTCACCGACGAGATCTACGAGCACCTCGTCTACGACGGCCGGCGCGCGGCGTCGATGCCGGTGGAGGTCCCCGAGCTGGCCGAGCGCTGCGTGGTGCTCAACGGCGTCGCCAAGACCTACGCGATGACCGGCTGGCGGGTGGGCTGGCTCCTCGGCCCCGCCGACGTCGTCAAGGGCGTGGCCAACCTGCAGTCGCACCTGACCTCCAACGTCGCCAACGTCTCCCAGCGCGCCGCGCTCGCCGCGCTGACCGGCGACCTGAGCGCCGTGGCGAGCATGCGCGAGGCCTTCGACCGCCGCCGCCGGCGCATGACCGAGATGCTCTCCGCGATCGAGGGGGTGCGCTGCCCGCTGCCCGAGGGGGCCTTCTACGCCTACCCCTCCGTCGAGGAGCTCATCGGCAGGACGCTGCGCGGCACGCCGATCACCTCCTCCGCGCACCTGGCCGAGCTGATCCTGGCCGAGGCCGAGGTCGCCGTGGTGCCGGGCGAGGCGTTCGGGCCCAGCGGCTACCTGCGCCTGTCCTACGCGCTGGCCGACGCCGACCTCGAGGAGGGCGTGGGGCGCGTGCAGCGCCTGCTGGCCGAGGTCGAGTGAGCGGGCCCGGTGCGGCGGGGGCGCCCCCCCGCACCGGGCCGCCGGCGCGCGCGACGCGCCCGGCGCGCGGCGCAGGGGCCGGCGCGGGCAGACTCGCTCGTCGTGACGCGCCCGCTGCAGACGCTGCCCAAGGCCCACCTGCACCTGCACTTCACCGGGTCGATGCGCCCCTCCACCCTGCTGGAGCTGGCGCAGCAGCACGGGGTGCGCCTGCCCGCGGCGCTGTCGGGGCAGCAGGTGGTCTCCGTCTCGCCGGACGCGCGCGGCTGGTTCCGCTTCCAGCGCCTGTACGACGCCGCGCGCGCCTGCGTGCGCACCGCCGAGGACATGCGGCGCGTGGTGCTGGAGGCCGCCGCCGACGACGCCGCGGAGGGCTCGCGCTGGCTGGAGCTGCAGGTCGACCCCACCTCCTACGCCGTGCACGTGGGCGGCACCACCCCGGCGCTGGAGGTCGTGCTGGACGCCGCGCGGGAGGCCACGGCCCTGACGGGCACCGCCGTGGCGGTCGTGGTGGCCGCCAGCCGCGTGCGGCACCCGCTGGACGCGCGCGCCCTGGCCCGGCTGGCCGCCCGGTACGCCGGGGAGGGGCCGGGCACGGTCGTCGGCTTCGGGCTGTCCAACGACGAGCGGCGCGGCAGCACGGCAGACTTCGCCGGGGCCTTCGCGATCGCCCGGCGCGCCGGGCTGGCGTCGGTGCCGCACTCCGGGGAGCTGCTGGGCCCGGCGCACGTGCGCGAGACGCTGGCGGTGCTGCACCCGGACCGCCTCGGGCACGGGGTGCGCTGCGCGGAGGACCCCGAGCTGCTGCGCCGGGTGGTGGACGCGGGCGTGGCGCTGGAGGTGTGCCCGGCGAGCAACGTCTCGCTGGGCGTGTACGGCGACCTGGCGGCGGTGCCGCTGCGCGCGCTGCTGGCCGGCGGGGCCGCCGTGGCGCTGGGCGCGGACGACCCGCTGCTCTTCGGCCCGCGGCTGGTGGCGCAGTACCGCAGCGCCCGCGAGGACCACGGCCTGGACGACGCCGCGCTGGCGGGGCTGGCGAAGGCCTCGATCAGCGCCTCGCGCGCCCCGCGGGCCACCCGCCGGGCCCTGCACGCGGGGGTGGACGACTGGCTGGCGACCTCGCCGGAGGCCGCGGAGGGGCTGACGGGAGCCGCCGCGACGTGATTGACTCAATGAGTCGAGTCAATCGGTCGTGGAGGTCGCCGTGTTCGCCGGTCTCGCCCTCGGGGTCCCGCTGCTGCTGAGCCTGGTGCTGGTCGCGGTCGCGACGGCGCTGGCGGTGCACCACCGCGTGCCCGCCGCGGAGCTCACCGCCCCCGCCGCCGGCGCCCGCCGCCGGGGGGACGCGTGGACCGTGCTCGCCGCGGCCACCGCCCTGGGCACCGCCGCCGCCTGCGTGGCCGGCGCCCGCTGGGCGCACGACGAGCGCCTCGTGGCGGTGTCCCCCCTCGCAGCCGCGGCCGCCTACGCCGCCGTCGCCCTGACCGCCGAGGCGACGTGGCCGCGGCCCACCGCCCGGGTGCGCAGCGCCCGGCTGCTGGTGCGCTCCGTGCGCGACGGAGCACCGGGGGGCCTGCTCGGCGGTGCGCTCGCCGCAGGGCTGCTGCTCGCCGCGGTGTGCGCGCTCGGCAGCGCGCTCGGCGCCCCGGACGGGCGTTCCGTGGAGTGGAGGTCCCCCGACGGCGTGGCGGTCTGGAGCGCCGCGACCTTCCCCGGCGCCGCCCTGACCGCTCCCGTGGCCGCCGCGGGGCTCGCGGTGGCGGTGCTGACCGCCGCCGTGCTGCACCGGGTGCCCGCTCGTCCCGCGGTGCCCGGAGCGGACGAGGGCACCGACGAGGCGCTGCGCCGGGTGGCGGCGCACCGCGTGCTGCGCACCTCGACCGCCGCCGCCGTGCTGACCCTGGCGGGCCTGCTCTTCGCCGCCGGCGTCAGCGGGCAGCTCGGCGGCACGTACCAGGTGGCCGAGGGCGTCCGGCGCACCTCCGAGCCCGCGCTCGGCTGGCGGGTGGCGGCGGACGCGGCGCTGTGGACGGGCCCGCTGCTGGTCCCTGTCGCCCTCGCCGTGCTGTTCCGGCCCGCCCGCGGCCTGCGGCGGCACCGCGCGACGGCCGGTGCCGCGTGAGCGGGCTGCGCGTCCTCGTCGACACCGCCTCCCCGGTGCCCGCGTACGAGCAGCTGCGCCGGCAGGTGGCCACCCTCGTCACCACGGGGGCGCTGCGCAGCGGCGACCGGCTGCCGGCGGCGCGGGCGCTGGCCGCGGACCTCGGTCTGGCGCTGGGCACCGTGCAGCGCGCCTACCGGGAGCTGGAGCTGGCCGGGCTGGTGGTCTCCCGCCGGCGCACCGGCACCGTCGTCACCGCCTCCGCCGCGCCGGTGGCCGAGGAGGTGCGCTGGGCGGCGGAGGGGTACGTGGAGCGGGCCCTGCAGGCCGGGCTGGCGGGTGAGGAGGTGCTGGACCTGGTGCGCGACGCGCTGCTCAGAGCGAGCAGCCGACGAGCACCGGCTCGTTGACGATGCGCACCCCGAAGCGCTCGCGGACCCCCGCGGCGACCTCGCGGGCCAGCGACAGCAGGTCCTCCGCGCGCGCCGAGCCGCGGTTGGTGATCGCCAGGGCGTGCTTGGTGGACAGCGTCGCCGGCCCGGGGGCGCCGTACCCCTTGCCGAAGCCGGCGTGCTCGATGAGCCAGGCGGCGCTGGTCTTCACCAGCGCCTGGCCGTCGGCGCCGGTGCCCGCCGGGTAGCGCGGCGCGCCCTCCGGCAGCGCGGCGGCCTCGGCCGCGGTGAGCACCGGGTTGGTGAAGAACGACCCGGCGCTCCAGGTGTCGCGGTCGTCCAGGTGGGCCTCGTCCCACACCATGCCCTTGCCCTCGCGCAGCGCCAGCACCGCGGCGCGCACCTCGCCCATCGGCACGCGCGCACCCACCGGCACGCCGAGGCGGCGGGCCAGCTCGGCGTACCCGAGCGGGGCGGAGCGGTCGTCCAGGGGCAGCTGGAAGGTCACCTCGAGCACGACGTAGCGGCTCTCGGGGTGCTCCCCCGCCAGCGCCACCCGCTCGGTCTTCAGCCGGGAGGTGCGGTACCCGAAGCGCAGGTCGGCGGCGGCGAAGGTGCGCTGGCGGTCCGCCACGCGGTCCCAGGTGCGCACGGCGGCGACGGTCTGCGAGACGTCCTGGCCGTAGGCGCCGACGTTCTGCACGGGGGTGGCGCCCACGGTGCCGGGGATGCCGGACAGCGCCTCCACCCCGGACCAGCCGTGCGCGACGGCGCGCGCGACGAGCGCGTCCCAGCGCTCCCCCGCCGCGGCGGTGACCACCGCCCCGCCGCAGGCGTCCTCCGAGCCCAGGCGCACCCCGGAGGTGGCGACGCGCACGACGGTGCCGTCGAAGCCGGCGTCGGCGACGAGGAGGTTGGAGCCGCCGCCGACGAGCAGCAGCGGCTCGCCGGCGGCGTCGGCGGTGCGCACGGCCTCGACGAGCTCGGCCTCGGTGCGCGCTTCGACGACCCGGCGGGCCGGGCCGCCCACGTGCAGCGAGGTCAGCGGCGCGAGGAGCGGGCCGTCGGGCGCACCGGGGGGCG
>NZ_JAAALM010000179.1 GCF_009906395.1 Kineococcus indalonis | reverse complement strand
CCGCTCCCCCCTCGCGATCGGCCCCCCGCTCACGCGTACACCGCCAGCAGCAGCACCGCGACCCACGCCAGCGCCAGCACCAGCAGCACCCGGTCGTGCAGCGCCAGCTCCTCCGGCTCCTCGGCCTGCCCGCGGTCCACGTCCACCGCGTAGCGCAGCACCGCCAGCACGAACGGCACCACCGAGACCACCGACCAGCGCGTGCTGGACTCGTTGAGCACGGTGAACGCCCACAGCGAGTAGGCGGTCACCAGGACCGTGGCGGACAGCGTCCACACGAAGCGCAGGTACGTCTGCGTGTACCTCTGCACGACCCGGCGCACCTGCCGCCCGGTCGCCTCGCCCTGGCGCGCCTCGGCGTAGCGCTTGCCGGCGGCCATGAACAGCGAGCCGAACGCGGTGGTCAGCAGGAACCACGACGACAGCGGGATGCCGGCGGCCACGCCGCCGGCCAGGGCGCGCAGCAGGAAGCCCGAGGCCACGCTGGCCAGCTCCACGACCGGCTCGTGCTTCATCCCGAAGCAGTAGGCGAGCTGGATCGCGGCGTACACGGCCATGACGATCAGCAGGTCCCAGTCCCACAGCGCCGAGCCGGCCAGGCCCACGGCGAACAGCGCCACGGCCACCGCGTAGGCGGTGCCCGGGGAGACCACGCCGGCGGCGATGGGCCGGAAGCGCTTCTTGGGGTGGGCGCGGTCGGCCTCGACGTCCTTGGCGTCGTTGACCAGGTACACGGCGCTGGCCACCACGCAGAAGGCGACGAAGGCGATCGCCGCGCCGGTGAAGGCGTGCGCGTCCAGCTGCGAGGCGCCCGCCGGCAGCAGCGGGGCGACGACGAGGACGTTCTTGACCCACTGGCGCGGGCGCGCGGTCTTGACCAGCCCGGCGACGGCGTTCACGCGCGCCGCTCCCCGAGCAGGCGCTCGGCCACCGGCTGCCCGAGCAGGGCCACGGCCGCGCCCAGCGCGGTGCCGGCGGCCACGTCGCTGGGGTAGTGCACGCCCACGACGATGCGCGACAGGGCCATCGCCGGCACCAGCGGCGCCAGCCGCCCGCGCCCCACCAGGGCGCCGAAGGCGACGGCCGCGGCGGTGGTGGAGGTGGCGTGCGAGCTGGGCAGGCTCCAGCGGCTGGGCGTGCCGGCGCGCACGAGGACGTCGGGGTGCGAGGGGCGCACCCGCCGGGTCAGGCGCTTGACCACCACGCTGGTGCCGTGCGCGGCCACCACGGTGGCGGTGGCCGCCGCCCAGCGCCGCCGGCGCGGGGCGTCCACGAGCGCGCCCAGCGCGCCGCCGGCGATCCACACCGCGGCGTGCTCGCCGGCCAGGCTCATCAGCTGCGCGGTGCGCACCGTCGCCGGCTGCGACAGCGCCCGCTGCGCGGCGATCATCAGGCGCAGCTCGGCGGTCGTGGGCGCCGGGCCCTCGGGGGGCCCGTCCACGCCGGCCACGGCCCCGCGGGCCTCCTGCTGCTCGTCCATGGGTCCCTTCACGTCCGCAGCCGTCCCACGGCTGAGTGGATGTCCTCGTCGGCGACCAGGCGGCCGCGCTCCAGCACGACGCCGCGCTCGCACAGCTTCTCGACCATGTCCAGGTCGTGGCTGACGATGACGAGGGTGCGCCCCTCGTCGCGCAGCTCGCGCACCCGCGCCAGGCACTTCTGCTGGAACGGGGCGTCGCCCACCGCGAGGATCTCGTCGATGAGGAAGATCTCCGGGTCGGTGTGCACCGCGACGGCGAACGCCAGCCGCAGGAACATCCCGGAGGAGTAGAACTTCACCTCGGTGTCGATGAAGCGCTCGATCTCGCTGAACGCCACGATGTCGTCGAAGCGCCGCGCGGTGGTGGCCTCGTCCATGCCGAGGATCGCGGCGTTGAGGTAGACGTTCTCCCGGCCCGTCAGGTCCGGGTGGAAGCCGGCGCCGACCTCGATCAGCCCGGCGATGCGCCCGCGCACGAGCACCCGCCCGGAGTCCGGGCTCATGACGCCGGAGATGAGCTTGAGCAGCGTGGACTTGCCCGAGCCGTTCAGGCCGAGCAGGGCCACGGCCTCGCCCTCGTGCACGCGCAGGCTGACGTCGTCCAGCGCGGAGAAGGTGTTGCCGAGGTCCTTGCCGCGCACGGCGGACATGGCCAGCTGCTTGAGGCTGCGGTCGTGGCGCAGGTGGAAGACCTTGCTGACGCCCTCCACGCGCACGGTGCTGCGGGTGCCGGTGCTCGCTGCCACGCCTCAGAGCTCCTGCGCGAAGCGGCCCTCGAGCCGCCGGAAGGTGAACTGCCCGACCGCGAGGACGACGAGCGAGACGGCCAGGCCCAGCAGGCCGTACCAGAGCACGTGCGGGGGCAGGGTGGCCACCGGCAGGCCGGGGCCCTGCTCGGTGGCGCCGAACCAGAAGGCGAAGTGGAACAGCTCCACCGCGGTGGTCACCGGGTTCAGCTGGTACACCTCCCACAGCCAGCCGGGCACCTGCTGCTGCACCTGGCTCCACTGGTACAGCACCGGGGAGGTCCAGGTGACCACCAGCAGCATGAGGTCGACGATGTTCTCGAAGTCGCGGAAGAGCACGTTGACGGCGCCGAAGAACAGCCCCAGGCCCACCGCGAGCAGCGCGATCGTGACGAAGCCGAGGACCCCGCCGAGCAGCTGCGCAGGCGTGGGCCGCCAGCCGGAGACCAGCGTGCCGATGAGCAGGATCACCAGCTGCGGCAGGAAGTGCACCGCCGCCACCCACGCGCTGGAGACGGGGAACAGCTCGCGCGGCAGGTAGATCTTCTTCACCAGCGGCGCGTTGCCGACCACCGAGCGCGTGGCGTTGCCGAACGTCTCGGAGAAGAAGTTGATGACGACGATGCCGGAGAACAGGTACACCGCGTAGTCCTGGATGGCGTCGCCCTGGCGCAGGAACACGCCGAGGGCGAAGTAGAACACGCAGAACTGCACGGCCGGCTTGACGTAGCTCCACAGCAGCCCCAGGAACGAGCCCTGGTAGCGCACCCGCAGCTCCTTGCGGACCAGCAGCTTCAGCAGGTAGCGCCGCTCCAGGACGTCGAGCAGCCCGCGCCCGCGGCCGGGGACGGCGAAGCCCTCCAGGTCGTCGTCGCCCGCGCGGTACCCGGCCGCTCCCGGCGACCCCGCGACCACCCCGCTCAGCGCTCCTCGCCCGCGCCCGACAGCGCGGCCTCCCCGGCGGAGTCGCCGGCGCCGCGCTCCGCGGCGGGCGCGGCCGGCGGCTGCGGCGCGGGCACCGTGCTCGCCTCGAACACGCCGTCCCAGGCCTGCGGGGACGTGAAGCGCGGCATCGCCTCGCGGTACGCCGCGGCCAGCTCGTCCCAGCGCGCCCACAGCTGCCGGTGCGCCTCGGCGCTGCGCGCCAGCAGGCGGCGGAACTCGCGCGGGTCGCGCTTGTACCAGGCCGCGGCGGTGCCGTCGGCGGTGGAGACCACGGCGGAGTCGTAGTGCGCCAGGCGCCACCAGGTGGAGTCCATCGCCGCGACCTGCTTCTCCGGCCGCTCCAGCGCCTCCGGCGCCGGCGCGGTCAGGTGGCGCGCCACGACGGCCGCCGCCCACGGCAGCAGCGTGTAGCGGTTCGGGGAGGTGGGCTCCTTGCCCTTGCGCGGGGGCTTGCGCTGGTGCGCGCGCGGGAAGGCGTCCACGTCGGTGGAGGTGCGCGCGTCCGGGTACGCCTTGCGCGCCTGGCGCACCTCGGCGGTGCGGGTGGGCAGCGTGGCCAGCAGGTGCTCGGGACCGGACAGGACGTCCTGCAGGGCCATCAGCCGCAGCACCTCGGTGGAGTACTGCATGGAGATGAGGTGCTTGACGTCCGTGAAGACGGACTCGCGGAAGATGCGCCCGCCGCGCGGGTACGGCGAGTGCAGCAGCGCGGCCACGAGGCGGTTGCGCTCGTGGAAGTACGCCTGCCAGTCGGTGCCGTCGTCCTTGTCCGTCCAGGACACGTGCCACACGGCCGCACCGGGCAGGCTGACCGTGGGGAAGCCCGCCTCGGCGGCGCGCAGGCCGAACTCGGCGTCGTCCCACTTGATGAACACCGGCAGCGACAGGCCCACCTCGCGCAGCACCGCCACGGGGATCAGGCACATCCACCAGCCGTTGTAGTCCACGTCGACGCGCTTGTGCATCCACGGCGTGGCCCGCAGGTTCTGCGCCGAGAGGTCGTGCCGCTCGTGCACGCCGGGCACCGAGCCCCAGAAGAAGCGGTACTTGTCGACGCGCTCGCCGAAGGAGTGCATGACGCTGCGGTCGAACATGTCGAACATGTGCCCGCCCACGACCGTGGGGGTGCGGCACGCCTGCGCGAACTGCAGGGCGCGCAGCACGCCCTCCGGCTCCACGACGATGTCGTCGTCCAGGAGCAGGACGTGGTCGCTGACGCCGGCGCGCAGCGTCTCGCGCATCCCGCGGGAGAACCCGCCGGAGCCGCCGAGGTTGCCCTGGCGGACGATGCGCAGCTGCTCGCCCAGCGCGGCGGCGACCTCGGCGAAGCCGGGCTCGTCGGAGACCAGCTGGGTGCCCTGGTCCATGACGTAGACGTGGTCGAGCACGGCCCGCACGTCCTCGGACGCCGCCAGGGTGCGCAGCAGCTCCAGGCAGTAGTCGGGGCGGTTGTAGGTGGTCACGGCGATCGACAGGGTCGACGCCGGCGGCGGGACCTCCTCGGCCACCTGCCACTCCGCGCGCACCAGCGCCGTCTCGGCCGCGCCGGCCGCCACGTCGAACCAGTACCAGCCGCCGTCGCCGAAGGCGGCCAGCGACAGGTCCACCACGAGCGGGGCGCCGGGCGCGACGGTGCGCGCGGTGACGCGCTGGCGCAGGCCGCGCGCGTTCGAGCGGTACACGGTCACGGTGCCGGCGGCCGCCAGCTCCACCTGCAGGCGCACCGCGCTCGCGGTGGTCCAGCGGCGCCAGTAGCTGGCGGGGAAGGCGTTGAAGTAGGTGCCGAAGGACACGCGGCTGCGCGCGTCCACGACCAGGCCGCGCCGGCCGCGCACGTTCTCCGCGCGCCCCTCGGCGCGCACCGCGAGCGTGGCGGTGGAGCCCTCGGCGGCGGCGGGCGCGCCGCCCAGGGAGTCCGCGTCGTCGCCGGGGCGCCCGCCGCCGACCGCGCCCGGCGTGGACACCGCCGAGTCGTAGTCGACGTACAGGGCCAGGTCGTCGGCGTCGGCGTCCACCGGCAGGACGACCCGGTGCACGGTGCGCCAGGTCGCGCCCGGGAGTTCCACCAGCGTCGTGCTCACGCGTCCACCCCGCCGCTCGTCAGCTTCGCGCTCCCGCCGAAGTGCGGGGCGAGCTTGTTGTCCACCGTCGACAGCGCGGCGCCGATCGCCATGTGCATGTCGAGGTACTTGTAGGTGCCCAGGCGCCCGCCGAAGAGCACGCCGTCCTCGCCGCGGGCCAGGTCCCGGTAGGCCAGCAGGCGCTGGCGGTCCGCGGGGGTGTTCACCGGGTAGTACGGCTCGTCGCCGCGCTGCGCGAAGCGCGAGTACTCCTTGACGACCACGGTCGCGTCGCGGGTGTAGTCGCGCTCGGGGTGGAAGTGCCGGAACTCGTGGATGCGCGTGTAGGGCACGTCCTCGTCGGCGTAGTTCATCACCGGGGTGCCCTGGAAGTCGCCCACCGGCAGCACCTCCTGCTCGAAGTCCAGGGTGCGCCAGGTCAGCTCGCCCTCGGCGCCGCCGAAGTACTCGTCCACCGGGCCGGTGTAGACGACCGGCACCTGCCCGACCACGGCGTCCCGGGAGAAGTCGCCCCCGCGCAGGAAGTCGGTGCCCAGGCGCACCTCGATGCCCGGGTGGTCGGCCAGCCGCTCCAGCCAGGCGGTGTAGCCGTCCACCGGCAGGCCCTCGTACGTGTCGTTGAAGTACCGGTTGTCGTACGTGTAGCGCACGGGCAGGCGGGTGACCGTCTCCCCGGGCAGCTCGCGCGGGTCGGTCTGCCACTGCTTGGCGGTGTAGCCGCGGAAGAACGCCTCGTACAGCGGCCGCCCGATGAGGGAGATCGCCTTGTCCTCGAAGTTGTCGGCGCCGGCGGTGTCCACCTCGCCGGCCTGCTCGGCCACCAGGGCGCGCGCCTCGGCCGGGGACATCGCCTTGCGGAAGTACTGGTTGATCGTGGCCAGGCTCACCGGCATCGGGTAGACCTCGCCGCGGTACGTGGAGTACACGCGGTGCACGTAGTTGGTGAACCGGGTGAACCGGTTGCAGTACTCCCACACCCGCTCGTTGGAGGTGTGGAACAGGTGCGCGCCGTAGCGGTGCACCTCGATGCCGGTGGTCGGCTCCGCCTCGGAGTAGGCGTTGCCGCCGATGTGCGAGCGGCGCTCGAGCACGAGCACCTTCAGGCCGAGCTCCTCGGCGCACCGCCGCGCGACGGTCAGGCCGTAGAAGCCGGACCCGACGACGACCAGGTCGACGTTCACCGCGCCTCCCGACGTCCGCGCGAGGGGGCGGGGGCGTGCTGCTGCGACGAGCTGTACCTAGGCATGATGCCGCTCAGGGTAACGGGCCGCCGCCGGGGCCACGGCAAGGCTCGCCAGCCCGCCGCCCCCGCGCCGGGCACGAGCCGTGGCGGTCCGGTGACGGTCCCGTGGGGAGCGCGTGAGGGTCCCGGGGCGGGGGCGGGGCGGCCCCGGGCCCTCAGCCGCAGGCGGTGATCCGGTACAGCACCGCCCCGCCGCCGGAGGCGACCTCCTCGAAGCCGGGACGGCCCCGGAAGAGGCGGAAGGCGGTGTAGCCGGCCGGCTCCAGGCGCGGGGGCCGCCACAGCGGCCCGTCGTCGAGCACCCAGCGCACGCGCTGGCGCTGCAGCACCGGGCACACCGCCGGGTCCACCCCGGCGTCCTGCAGGTGGTCGGCCAGGAAGACCCAGTCGGCGGGGTAGGCGCCGCGCAGGTGCGGGTAGAGCACCTCCACGCCGGAGAGCGCGTACGCGAAGGCGCTGCCGTCCCACGGCGTGCCGGCCACCACGTCGCCGCGCGGCACCCAGCGGCCCAGGTCCTCCAGGAAGCGCTGCTCGGCGAGGGTGACCAGCGAGTTGCGCGGGTGCTCGGCCGCCTGGGCGTTGGACTTCGCCAGCTGCGCGGCGTTGCCCCGCACCTGCGGCACCACCGCGGCCAGCGCCAGCAGCGCGGCGAGCGCGGCGG
>NZ_JAAALM010000178.1 GCF_009906395.1 Kineococcus indalonis | reverse complement strand
ACCCCACGCTGGACGCCGATCCCCTCTGGGCGCTGCGCGCCCTGCGCGTCCCCGGGGCGTGGGCGTTCTCGGAGGAGCGGGGCCGTCCGGCGCGCGGCAGCGGCGTCGTGGTCGCCCAGCCGGACACGGGCACCACCGACCACCCCGAGCTGGCCGGTGTCCAGCTCGTGGAGGGTTTCGACGTCCTCGACGACGACGCGGACGCCACCGACCCCCTGGGGTGGGGCAGCCCCGGGCACGGCACCGCGACGGGCAGCGTGCTGGTCTCCCCGTCCAGCCGCGTGATCACCGGCAGCGCGCCGCGGGCGCGGCACCTGCCCGTGCGGGCCGTGGAGAGCGTCGTGCGCATCACGCAGGTGTCGGTGGCCCGCGCGATCGACGGGGCGGTGGCCCGCGGGGCCCACGTCGTCACCATGAGCCTGGGCGGCATCCCGGCGTTCTCGCTGCACCGCGCCCTGCGCCGCGCCGTCGCCGCCGACGTGCTGGTCCTGGCCGCCGCGGGCAACTGCGTGCGGTTCGTGGTGTGGCCGGCACGCTACGACGACTGCATCGCGGTGGGCGGCAGCACCGTCCACGACGGCACGTGGCGGGGCAGCAGCCGCGGGGCGGCCGTCGACGTGTGCGCGCCGGCGGAGAACGTGCTGCGCGCCGTCGTCCCCGCCGGCGGCGCGGAGGTGCAGCAGGGGCAGGGCACCAGCTTCGCCGTCGCGCTGACGGCCGGCGTGGCGGCCCTGTGGCTGGCCCACCACGGGCGCGCGAACCTCGTCGCCGCGGCGCACGAGCGCGGGGAGACGCTGCAGGAGATGTTCCGCCGGCTGCTGCGCGCCACCGCGCGCCGCCCGGAGGGCTGGGACCCCTTCGCGTACGGCGCCGGGATCGTCGACGCCGAGGCGCTCCTGCGCGCACCGCTGGACCTGGGCGGCGGGCGGGAGGCGGCGGCGCCCCCGTCCGACCCGGCGGTGCGGGCGGCGCGGTCGGTGCAGTCGCTGGTGGCGGAGGTGGCCGGGCCGGAGGCGGTGCAGGCCGACGTGGACTGGCACCGCTTCGGGCCCGAGATCGCCACGGCCCTGCTGGTGGACCGGCTCGCGGGGCTGCGCGAGGAGGGACCGCCGCGGGAGGCCGGGGCGGCGGCACCGCCGGTGAGCGCGGACCTGGCCGCGGCCGTGCGCGAGCCGCGGTTGCGCGCGGCGCTGGGCCTGCCGGGCACCGGGGGGACGTGGGAGCCGGCGCCGTGAGCGCACCAGCCTGCTCGTGCGCGGCGGGCGGGTCGACCCGCAGCACCCCCTGGCCGGCGCCTGGCGCGAGGACCTGGAGGCCGCGCAGGGGGCGGTGGCGGCGCTGGCGCCCTCGGTGGGGCGCATCGAGCCGGCGGGCGCCACCTCCCGCACCTACTTCGGCACCGGCTGGGTCGTGGACTCCGGCGCCGGCCTGGTGCTGACCAACGAGCACGTCGTGGAGGCGGTGTGGCGGAGCATGTCGCACGTGATGCTGCGCAGCGGGCGGGGGTTCCGCGTGCTCGACGGCCTCTTCGTCGACTTCGCCGCGGAGGCCGGCAGTCCCGCGGCGGACCGCTTCCGGGTGGTGCAGGCGGTGCCCCTGGGCGGCGGGGGCGCGGGTTTCGGCCGCCTGGACGCGGCGCTGCTCACGATCGAGCCGACCTCGCCCGGCCAGCAGGTCCCCCCGGCGATCCGCCCGGTGGCCGACCCGGACGGCCCGCGGGGCAACCTGTCCTCGTTCTGCGTGCTGGGGTTCCCCGGGCCCCCGCCCCACCGGGCCGGTTCCCACGAGGGGGTGGACTGGGCCTGGGTCAACACCACGCTCTTCGGCAACCGCTACGGCGTGAAGCGGCTGGCCCCGGGCAACACCCACCTCCCGCTCGGTTCCGTGCCCGAGGACACCCGGTCCTGGGTGTTCGGGCACGACGCGACGACGCTGGGGGGCAGTTCCGGCTCGGCGCTGCTCAGCTGGCTGGAACCGGACCCGGGGGCGTTCGGGGTGCACTTCGCGGGGACGTCGGTGGAGTCGAACTACGCGCACGCCTTCGCCGGGTGCGCGTCCGAGCTCGCCGCCGAGGGGGTGCCGCTGTGAGCGGCGCCGGGGGCGGGGCCCGCGGCACCGCCGGGGCGCTCACGGCAGGCGCCGGCCGGCGTAGGGCGCCCGCGGGTCCAGCGGCGCGACGCCCACCCCGGTCAGCTCCCGGAACCCGTCGGGGTCCACCAGCCGCACGAGGAGCGAGGTGCCGCCGGCCCGCAGCTCCAGCGCGGCGCAGGCGGGCGCGGACGCGTCCGGCGCCACCCGCGCCAGGGCCCACCAGCCACCGCCGGGCCGCAGCGCACCGGGCAGCGCGCGCGCCGGCGGCACGGCCGTGCGAGCCGTCTCGGCGTCCAGGGCGGGGTGGCCGCTGAGCGCGTCGACGCGTCCTCCCGGTTCCAGCCGCGCCACCACCGACAGCTCCTGGGGGACGGCGCCGGGGTCGCGCAGGAACCCGATCCACACCGCCTCCCGCTCCGGCACGGGGACGAGCACCTCCCCGGGCGCGCGCAGGAGCACCGGCAGCGCACCCCAGCTGCGCGGCAGCTCGGGCACCACGCCGGTGGCCGGGCGCGGGTGGCGCTGGAAGGACAGCGCCACCGTCGCGGTGAACCGCACCTCGTGCTCGACGGCGGGTGGCGGGCCGGCACCGGCCGACCCCGCCGTCACCGCTCGCTCACCGGGCACTCGCCCCGCGCGCCCCCCACAGCTCGACGGCTGCCGTCGCGGGGATGCCGACCCGCCGCGCCGCCTCCAGCACCGAGGGCGGCGCCTGCCGCGACGGCGGCGGCGGGGCGTTCGACCGGGAGGGCCGGGGCGGTCTGGGCGACCGGGTCGGTGCCGGGGTGCGCAGCGCCGTCGGCGGCGGGGCCGCGCCACCCCGCGCCGCCGGCGCGGTCGAACCCCCCGTCGGCTCCGCGCAGCTGTCGATCCACTCGCGCAGCTGCTGCGCGTGCGCCGCGCGCCGCTCCTCGTCGGCGGCCCAGACGAAGAAGGGCCCGATGCGGGTGGAGCTGTGCACGCGCGCCCAGACGTGCGCGGGCAGCAGCGCCGGGTCGTCGTAGGAGGCCGCCACCAGCAGCCGCCAGCCGGCGGCGAACATCGGCGGGGCCGGGAACGGCCCGTGCGTCCGCAGCGAGGGGTCGGCGCAGCGCAGGGACAGCGCCTCGACGTCGGGGTGCTGCCCGCCCACGAGGTCGCGCAGCCGGCGCACCGCGCGGTCGAGCACCTCGCCGCCGCGCGCCGCGCCGCCGGACCCGCCGTCGGGCAGCAGCAGCAGGTGGCAGCCGATGATCGCGGCCACCGGGTCGTCGTGCTCCTCCAGCAGGGCGTGCAGCAGTGCCGCGCCGCGCCCGCCCGCGAAGACGTGACGGCCCTGCGTCAGCGCGGTGCGCGCGGCCTCCACCACGTCGTCCCGCGCGGTGGTGGTCCCGGCGGTGCGGCGCATGAACAGCGCCACGTCGTCGGGTTCGGCCGCCGCGCCCGGCCGGCGCGGCACCGCTCCCCACGGGCCGCCGAGCCCGGTGGTGCGGCGCACGACGACCTGGGTCACCCACTGCGGGCTGACCACCACCGAACCCTCGAACACCCCGCGCGGCAGCTCCTGCCGCAGCAGGTACGTGCCCGGTTCCAGCCGCCGCTCCCACACGGCGACCGGGCCCCCGTCCCCGTCCACCCCGTCCCCGCCGTCGAGGTGGGCGTCCCGGGCGAGGTCGGCGAGCAGCGCGCCGTCGAGCGTGAGCAGCCGCAACCCGGCCATGGGGTGCGGCAGCGGGGTGCCCGCGGGCGCCGGGGCCCGTCCCCAGCAGCGGCTCACCACGGCCAGCGCGGAGATCCGTGCGACGCTGCGCCGGGGTGCCGCGACGCCGGCGAGCAGGCGCTCGCGCACGGCGCCGGCCGAGGCGCTGCCCGAGGCGGGCGGCGCGCCCACGAGCAGCGGGACGGGCGCGTCGGCGCCGAGGACGAGGTCGTCGTCCAGCAGCACGATGCGCTCCGAGGCGGTCGTCACGTCGCGCCCGAACTGGGTGCGGACCTTGTAGACGCCCGGCGCCTCGCGGTCCACGAGCCGGCCGGTGTCGGTGAACAGGTGCTGGAACTCGTGGTCGACGAGGACCACCGAGGCCGCCGGGTTCGCCGCGGCGACCTCGAGGCGGAACAGGTGCCCCTCCCCGGCGGTGCGCACGGGCGGACCGGTCTCGTCCACGCCGACGCGCACGTCGGTGGCGCCGGTGACCTGGAAGCCCTGGCGCAACCCGGCCCCGGGGACCTCCGCGACGTAGAGCCCCCGGGCGAGGTCACCGCGCCACTGCGGGCCCTCCAGCCGCGCCTGCACCACGAGCCGGTGCGGTGAGCCCGTCCACACGCGCAGCGCCTGGCCGGCGCGGGCCGCCGGTGCCGTCAGCACCACCGGGTGCACCGGCCGGGACTCCACGCGGACGAAGTCCAGGCCCTCGTCGGCGCGCACGAAGGGTTGCAGGTCCACCGAGGCGGCCCTGCGCGCCTCCGGCGGCAGGAAGTCGGCCATCGCGTTGTGCAGGAACCCCTGCAGGCTGCGGCCGGTCACCCGGCCGCGGCGGTCCGCCGCCCCGCCGCGCAGCCCGCGCAGCAGCGTCCACGTGAAGACGCCGTGCACCGCGCCGTCGGCCATGGGCAGCTCCAGCGCGCTCTTGGTCTGCGCGGCGAGCGCGATGAACGCCGGTCCGGGGACGGCGCGGCCCACCTGCGGGCGCATCCCGATCTCCTGCACGGGGATGGACTGCTGGTGGTTCATGCAGGCGTCCACCCACAGCACCGACTGCTCGAAGCGCTGCGCCCTGCGGAACCACCGCAGCCACTGGTGGGCGTAGACGTAGCTGGGGCGCACGTGCGTGGACTCGGCGGTGAAGACCGCCGCCTCCTCCAGCTCCGGCGAGAAGCCGTGCCCGGCGAAGTACAGGTACAGGCGCCGTCCGCTGCGCTCGCGCGTCCTCTCCTCCAGCTCGTCGAACGCCTGGAGCACGCGCTGGCTGGCCGGCTGGTCGGGGTTCGCGGCGCAGTCGGCGGACCGGATGAGGGTGACGTTGCCCGGCGGGAGCCTGCCGCCGGCCTCGTCGACGAGCCAGTCGCGGACGGCGAGGGCGTCGTTGTCCGGGCCGCGCAGGTCCGCCGCCACCCCGTCGGCGACCATCCGGGGGTAGCGGGAGATGCCGACGACCACCGCGTGGTCGTCGGCACACGTGCCGTTCACCAGGGGTAGGCGTCACGGATGAACCCCGTGTCGGTCTCGGACAGCTCCGGGTTGAGGTCGGCGGAGAACCCGTCCGTCGTCCACGACGCGGGGATCGGGTACATCATGATGGAGTCGGCGTCCACGGGGGTGGCGATGACCTGCTCCGGGTCGTACGCGGCGAAGATGTTGTGCTCGATGGTCGCCTCGTCCCAGAAGTTGGGTGCTCCGGACAGGTCGGCGATCACCGCGGCCCGGTTCCACCGCACCGGCTCCTCGGGGTTCTGGTGCTCGTGGATGAGGCCGAGGGCGTGCCCGAACTCGTGGAGCACCACGCGGCGCAGCTCGTCCTCGGGCGAGTCCGGGGTGAGCCAGCCGTAGTTCATCGTCGCCCGGTCGGTGGGGATCTGCTGCGCGGTCGTGCCGAGGTAGGACCAGGAGCCGTCGCCGGGGGCGAAGGCGACGCGGACCGTGGCGGGCCCGTCGTCGAGGAACTGCAGGTCGAGGTTGGCCATCCGCGGGCCCACCCACTCCTCGGCCACCGCGCGGACGCGCTCGTGCAGGGAGGCGTCGCCCTCCAGGAACCGCACGCCGATCCGCTCCCCGGCCTCCCACTGGAACTCCTTGAGCAGTGCCGCCCTGGTACCGGTCTCGGCCGGTCGCGGGGCGGCGGCGGCGCAGAAGCGCCGGGCGTTGTCGGCCATGTCGGTCTCCTCGGTGCGAGCCGGGACGTTCGGGCACAGGGTGCGCGCGGGCCGTCACGGGAGCGTCACGAGCGCGGGTCCCGCCCCCGCCCCGCCCGTCGCCCCGACCGCCGGGTCACGCGCTGCGCCCGCCACCGCGACCGGGTGCGCTCACGTCCCCCGTCGCCGGCACGCCACCGGCCGGCGCGTAGCGCAGGTGCACCGTGCCGCTCGGACCGGCCGCGGGCGGCTGCAGCAGCGTGAGGTTCGCCGGCACCGCGCCGGCGGCGAAGACCCTCTTGCCCACGCCGAGCACGATCGGGTGCACCCACAGGTCCAGGCGGTCGAAGAGCTCCTCGCGCAGCAGGGTCTGCACCAGGTCCAGGCTCCCGACGACCGCCACGTGCTCGTGCCGATCCCGGAGCGCTCGCACCGCGCCGGGCAGGTCCGGGCCCAGCTGCGTGGAACCGGCCCACGACAGCCCCGGCCGCCCGCGCGAGGCCACGTACTTCGGCACGCCGTTGAAGAGCGCAGCGATCCCGTCGTCCCGACCGCCCTGCCGGTGCGGCCAGTACGCGGCGAAGACGTCGTACGTGCGCCGGCCCAGCAGCAGCGCGTCGGTGCCCTCGTACGCGGCGGCGATCTGCGCCCCGACGACCTCGTCCAGCAGGGGCGCCTGCCAGCCGCCGAAGGGGAACCCCTCCGGGTCCTCCTCGGGACCGCCGGGCGCCTGCCCGACCAGGTCCAGGGTCGCGAACAGCTCGACGTGGATCAGGCCCACGGCATCCTCCAGGTCGCGGTGGCCGGTCGCGGTGGCCGTCCGGCTCGCACGGTGGACCGGCGCGGGCGTGCGGACTCACCGCCGAGCGGTGAGCGCCGTGCCGCGACGCGCCGGCCGTGGCACCGTGACGTCACCGGTGGGGAGGAGGGGGCGCCGTGCGGGTCGTGGTGGTGGGCGCCGGGATCGTCGGGGCGGCGGTGGCCCGCGAGGCGGCCGCGGCCGGCGCCGAGGTGCTCCTGCTGGACGCGTCGGCCCCGGCGTCGGGGGTGAGCGCGGACTCCTTCGGCTGGATCGGCGGACCGCGCGGCACCGACGCGCCGGGGGCGAGCACCGCCCTGCACCGCGGGGCGCTGGCGGCCCACCGGCGCCTGGAGGCGCAGGTGCCGGGCGTGCGGGTGCTCTGGCGGGGCTGCGTGACCTGGAGCGAGGAGCAGGACGAGGGACGGGACGAGGGGCGGGAC
>NZ_JAAALM010000177.1 GCF_009906395.1 Kineococcus indalonis | reverse complement strand
GCTCACCGCCGCCGGGCAGCCCGCCCCCTCGAGCGCACCAGCGCCGGCGGCGGCACCAGCGGCCGCGCCGCCGGCGGCAGCACCGGCACCGGTGCCCGGGGCGCCGGTGCCGCAGGTCAGCGGGCCGCTGCCGGTCACCGGCACCAGCCACCCCTTCGGCGCGGCCGACCACGCGCAGGTGCCCGAGGACCTGTCCGCGTCCGGGTACGTCGAGGAGGAGTTCCTCGCCAGCGGCACCTCGAACGTCTACAGCTGGCCCGAGGACGCCCCGGCCGTGGTGCGCACCGCCGGCGCGCCGTACACCACGCGCGTGCTCGTGCGCCGCCCCGCCTCGGCGCAGCGCTTCAGCGGCAACGTGGTGGTGGAGATGCTCAACCCCTCCAACCTCTTCGACCTGAACATCGGCTGGGCCGTGGCGCACCGGCGGATCGTGGAGAACGGCGACGCGTGGGTCGGCATCACCGCCAAGCCCGTCGCGGTGCAGGCGCTGCAGAACTTCGACGCCGAGCGCTACGCGGCCCTCTCCTTCGCCAACCCGCTGCCGCTGGACGACCCGGCGAACTGCTCCACGGTGGACGCCGACGCGGACCCCGCCACCCCGGCCGTCGCGCTGCCCGCCGACACCTCCCGCTCCACCGAGAACGGCCTGGTGTGGGACGCGTACACCCAGGTGGGCAACTGGCTGCGCGGGGACGGGGCGGACAACCCCCTGACCTACGGCGGCGAGCGCACCCGCGTCCAGCACGCCTACGGGTTCGGCTACTCCCAGACCGGCGGCTACCTGGTGAACTACGCCAAGGCGGTGCACCCGCTCGTCGTCCAGGCCCAGGGCCGGCCCACCTACGACGCCTACCTCATCGGCGTGGCCGGCGGGGCGTTCGCCGGGGCCTACCCGATGAACCAGTGCGAGGCGGCGCCGCCGGCCGGGGACCCGCGCCGGCAGCTGTACGGCATCGGCGTGCCGGTGATCCAGATGATGTCGCAGTCGGACTACCTGCGCGGCATCGGCTCGCGCCGCCCCGACAGCGACCAGCGGGGCGACGAGTTCCGCCACTACGAGATGGCCGGGGCCGGCCACGCCACCCCGGACGAGCTGACCTCCTCGGCGTCCGCGGTGGACATCGTGGCGGCCGGGCGCGAGGTGCCGCCGGCCTCCTGCGACCAGGGACCGCGCAGCCGCTTCCCCAGCTCCATCTTCTTCGACGCCGCCCTGCGCAACCTGGACCGCTGGGTGCGCGACGGCGTCGCACCCCCGCGCGCGGACCCGATCGTGGTGCGCCACGGCCAGCCCGTCCTCGACGAGTTCGGCAACGTGCGCGGCGGGCTGCGCTCGCCGTACCTCGACGTGCCGCGCAGCACCTGGTACGGCACGGCGACCGGCGCCTCCTTCTGCTACATCGCCGGCTACGAGGTGCCCCTGCCCGACACCGTGCTCGAACGGCTGTACCCCTCGCCCGGCGAGTACGTGCGCCGCGTGCGCCAGGACGTCCGCGACCTGCAGCGCGCCGGTTTCCTCACCCGCTCCGACGCCGAGCGCCTGGTGCGCGAGGCGCAGCAGGTCGCCCGCGGCTGAGCCGCGCCGGCTGGCCGGTGCACCGGCGCGGCGGCAGGATCGCGGGGTGAGCTGGCACGCGGGCAACGCCGACGACGACGGCGCGCAGGACGGGGGCTGGCTGGTGGGCCGCTTCAAGGCCGGGCGCGCCGACCAGCTGGCCAGCGACGACGTGGAGGTGAAGTGGGCGCGCCTGGCGCCCGGTTCGCGCGACGACGAGTGGACGCCGCCGGAGCGGCAGACCTCGCTGTGCGTGCTGGTCAGCGGCTCCCAGCGGATCAGGTTCCGCGAGGGCGAGGTCGTGCTGCGCCGCTCCGGGGACTACGTCATCTGGTACCCGGGGGAGTCGCACACCTGGGAGTCCTCCGCCACGGCGGAGACGACCACCATCACGGTCCGGTGGCCCTCGCAGGTGCGGGGCTGAGGCCACTCACGCGCTGACGGTGGTGTCGCGCCCGTCCCGCTTGCCGCGGTACAGGGCGGCGTCGGCGCGCGCCAGGACGGTGGCGGCGCTGGTGCCCGGCAGCCACTGCGCCAGGCCGACGGTGGCGGTCTGGGCGTGGGGCACGGCCGCGCGGATGCGCTCGGCGACGGTGCGCGCCTGGCTCAGGGTGCGCCCGGGCAGGGCCAGGGCGAACTCCTCCCCGCCCCAGCGCGCCAGGGTGTCCTCCTCGCGCAGCTGCGCGGTGGCCGCGGCGGCGAACTCGCGCAGCAGGTCGTCGCCGGCCAGGTGCCCGTAGGCGTCGTTGTAGGCCTTGAAGTGGTCCAGGTCGATCAGCGCGAACGTCACCGGGCGCCCGGCGCTCTCGGCGGCCTCCACCTCGCGGGCGGCCACCCGGTTCCAGTGGCGGCGGTTGCCGACGCCGGTGAGCGGGTCGCGCTCGGAGGCGTGCTGCAGGCGGGTCAGCAGCTCGGTGCGCTCCAGGGCGTGCGCGGCCTGGCCGGCCAGGGTGTGCAGCATCGCCGCCGGCGTGGCCTCCAGCTCCTCCAGGCGGTGGCGCCAGACCACGCCCAGCACGCCGGTGCAGGAGCCGTCGCGCAGCAGGACCGGCTGCCAGAGCCCGGAGACGGTGCCGGAGGACTCGACCAGCGCGGGGTCGGCGTCGGGGTGGCCGGCGACGTCGGCGACGAAGAGCGGGCGGGCGCTGCGGAAGGCGCTGAGCGGCAGCGCCCGCCCGCCGTCCAGGTCCAGGCGCAGCCGCGTGCCCGCGGCCAGGCCCACCGAGGCGGTGGAGAGCAGCCGGCCGCGCCCGTCCGGGCCCGTCCCCGGCTGCAGCAGGTAGGCGGCGTCGGCGCCGGCGAGCTCGCGCGCGGCGGCGCAGACCGCGGTGCGGGGGTCCTCCGCGGTGGCGACCGCGCGCGTGGCGCGCGCCAGGGCGGCCAGCTGCTCGGCGCGCCGCTGCTCGCGCTCCACCAGCGACTGCGCCAGGGCGCGCTGCTGCTCCGCCTCGACGGCCAGCCGGGCGTTGAGCACCGCCTGGCGGCGCCGCTCGAACAGCGCCACGACGACGCCGGCGAGGTCGCCCAGCCGGGCCAGCTGCTCGTCGCTCAGCTCGCGGGGCTCGGCGTCGAGGGCGCACAGGGTGCCCAGCGCGTGCCCGTCGGGGCTGACCAGGGGGATCGAGGTGTAGGAGCGGACCGAGCCGTGCCGCCCGTCCACCCAGGGGTTGTCCGCGTAGCGCGCCTCGCGGCGGGCGTCGGGCACGTGCACCGCCTCCCCGGCGGTGAAGTGGGTGGCGCACAGCGACTGGCTGCGGGGGATGCGGCCCGTGGGACCACCGGTGGCGCTGACGGTGCACTGCGAGCGCGCGTCGATGAGGTTCACGGCCGCGCTGCGCACGCCGGCGACGGCGGCGGCCACGCGCACGACGGCGTCGATCTGCTCGTCGACCTCGTCGACCTCGTCGACCTCGGCGAGCCCGGCGCCCGCGCCCCCGCGCCCGTCCCCGAGCAGGCCGTACCGGTGCACGGCGGCCTCGCGCTGCGCCTCGGCGACCGGATCCACCCCTCCCACCCCGCCAGCATCGGCCGCCGCGCCCGCGCCCTTGAGCGCCCCGCGCACCCGCGGCGGACCACCCGGGCAGCGCATCGAGGAACGCCCCGCGGGTGCCGAGGACCAGGGGGTGAGCGCCCGAGCGCCCGCCCCCGACGGGCGGCCGGCGGGCTGGCGGGACGACAGCAGGGGGGACCAGGAATGCCGGCAGCACCGCGGCACCCGCGCGAGGGGGAGCGGCTGGCCTCGCTGCACAGCTACCGGGTGCTCCACACCGGTCCCGACGCGGCGCTGGACGCGCTGACTCGGGCGGCGGCGCGCGCCCTGGGCACGTCGACGGCGCTGATCAGCCTGGTCGACGAGCACCGGCAGCTGTTCACCTCCGCCTCCGGGGTGGAGCACGTCCTGGGCCCGGGGGTGCGCCAGACGCCGCGCGAGGAGTCCTTCTGCGCCCACGTGGTGGCCGCCGAGGAGGCGATCGTCGTGCCCGACGCCACCGCGGACGCGCGCTTCGCGGACCTGCCGATGGTCACCGGCCCGCAGCACGTGCGCTCCTACGCCGGCGCGCCGATCATCGGGCGCGACGGGCTGCCGCTGGGCGCGCTGTGCGTGATGGACCGCGCTCCGCGCGAGCTGGACACCGCCGCCGTGCAGGTGCTCAGCGAGCTGGCCGGAACCGTCGCCGAGCTGCTGGAGCTGCGCCGCGCCGACGCCGCCGCCGGGCTGAGCGGTCCGGACGTCCTCGTCGACAGCCACGCCCTGCGCGCCGGCATCGACGCCGGCCAGCTGGCGGTGCACTACCAGCCCGTGGTGGACCTGCCCTCGCGGCGCTGGCTCGGGGTGGAGGCGCTGGTGCGCTGGGACCACCCCGAGCGCGGGCTGCTGGCGCCGGCGGAGTTCCTGCCGCTGGCCGAGGCCAGCGGCCTCGTCGTGCCGCTGGGCCGGCAGGTGCTGACGCTGGCGTGCACCCAGGTGGCCCTGTGGCGAGCGCAGGGCGGTGCCGGCGGTGCGTCCGCGGACCTGCACGTGGCGGTGAACCTCTCCGGCCGCCAGCTCAGCGAACCGGACGTGGCCCAGGTCATCGCCGACGCCCTGACCATCAGCGGGCTGCCGCCCGAGGCGCTGGTGCTGGAGCTCACCGAGACGTCGCTGGCCGCCGGCGGCGGTGACGTCGACACCGCGCTGCAGCGCATCCGCGCCCTGGGGGTGGAGCTGGCGCTGGACGACTTCGGCACCGGCTACGCCTCCTTCTCCTACCTGCAGCGCTTCCAGCCCGACGTGGTCAAGATCGACCGCTGCTTCGTGGCGGCGCTGGGCCGCTCCGAGCGCGACGACCTGCTGGCGGCCTCGCTGGTGCAGCTGGCCCAGCGCCTGGGCTGCGGCGTGGTGGCCGAGGGCGTGGAGACGCCCGAGCAGGCCGCCGCCCTGACCGCGCTGGGGGTGCGCCACGCGCAGGGGTACCTGTTCTCCGCCCCCCGCGCCGTCGCGGACCTCACCGGGCACCTCCTCGCCCGGGACCCGCTGCCCGCGCGCGGCTGAGGACGGCCCCCCCGGGTGGAGGACCGCTCCCGGGCGATCGCGGCGGGAGCGCGGCGGGGCGCGCCGGCCGGCCCTACGCTGCGCACCGTGGACGTCCTGCGCTACGCCGCCTTCACCGACCGTCCCGAGGGCGGCAACCCTGCCGGCGTCGTCCTGGACGCCCGCGGCGCCTCCGACGCGCGGATGCTGGCGGTGGCCGCCGAGGTGGGCTTCGCCGAGACCGCGTTCGTGGTGCGCCCCGCCGACGACGCCGACCCGCGCTGGGGGGTGCGCTACTTCTCCCCGCACGCGGAGGTCCCCTTCTGCGGCCACGCCACGGTGGCGACGGCGGTGGCGCTGGCCGAGCGCGCCGCGGCCGGCGCACCGGCGGGCAGCGGTGCGCCCGGCAGCGGCACGGTGGTCTTCGACACCCCCGTCGGCGAGGTGGTGGTGCGCACCACCGCCGGGCCGGAGGGGGTGCGGGCGGCGTTCACCAGCGTGCCGCCGCGGGTGGGCCCGCTGGCGGAGGACGTCCTGGACCGGCTGCTCGCCCTGATCGGCGCGCGGCGCGCCGACCTGGACGGGCGCTTCCCGGTGCGCACCGCGGACGCGGGCAACCCCCACCCGCTGCTCTTCCTGGCGGCCGCGGACGTCTTCGACACCTTCACCTTCGAGCCGGCCGCGGTGCGCGCGCTGATGGACGAGCAGGGCTGGACGGGCACGGTGAGCGTCCTGCGCGCGCTGGGGCCGGACCGGTTCGAGGCGCGCAACCTCTTCCCCGTCGGGGCGATCACCGAGGACCCCGCGACGGGGTCGGCGGCGGCGGCGCTGGGCGGGTACCTGCGCGAGCTGGCGCTGGTGCCGGTGCCCTCGCGCGTGCAGGTGCACCAGGGCCGGCACGTGGGCCGCCCCGGGCTGCTCACCGTCGACGTCCCCCGCACGGGCGGGGTCGTCGTGAGCGGCCGCGCCGTCGCGATGGGCTGAACCGAGTTGCCGGTCGCGGGTGGTGGACGCACCGTGGCGCGCAGGGGTCCAACTGCGGGCTGCGGTGCGGCGTGCTGCGCGGTGTGCTCACCGGGGTCCGCCGGTCGTGGGGAGGCTCCGTGTCCAGCAACGCTCACCTGGTCGTGGTGACCATCGCCGGCTGGGGCGAGTGGTGCCGCTACCCGTGCACCCTGCGCGAGCGCGTGCGCGCGGACCTGCGGCGCCAGGCCCGCGAGCGCGGGTTGCGCCTGGTGGGGCAGCCGCGCCTGGCGGTGCAGGGCATCGACGACGGCGAGCGGGTGCGCCTGAGCGCCGCCGCCGAGGCCTCGCTCCCGCCGCTGCGCGCGGAGGGGCGGGGCGCTGGCGGTGACGCCGGCGCTGCGCTGCCGGGGGCGGACGCGCGGGCGCGGGTCGAGCGCGCGCTGGAGCGCGCCGGTGCCGAGCAGCAGCGGGCCTGGCGGGTGTGCGTGCAGGGCGCCGGGACGCGCCAGCGCGGGGAGCTGACGCGTTCGCAGTCGGTGGCCCAGCGGCGGTTGCGGGCAGCGCCCCCGCACGCCCCGCGGGCCGCCGGTCCGGACGCCTGACGGGCGCCCGGGCCGGTCCGGGCGTCAGCTCGTCGCGGGGCCGTTCCAGTCGACGAGCTGGACGACCACGCCGTTGGGGTCGCGCACCTGGAAGGCGCGCTCGCCCCACTCCTCGACCGTCAGCGGCATGGTGATGGCCACCCCCTCGCGCTGCAGCCGGGCGAGCTCGCCCTCGAGGTCGTCGACGACGAAGGCGAGGATCTGGCCGCGGGCGTGCTCCTCGCGCTGGTCGGCGGGCAGGGTCGCCAGCCCGCGGCGCAGGAAGACGACGTGCACCCCCGCGTCGGGCCTGCTCAGGCTGGCGAAGCCCGGTGCCGCCGCGTCCTCGGAGAAGCCGAAGTGGGTGCTCAGGAAGGTGCTGGAGGCTCGCACGTCCTCGACGTTGAGCGAGACGGCGCTGGCGGTGATGTGCACGGGTGCTCCTCCCCTCGATCACTCCGTACGGCGTACGGAGTGAGGGTGGAACGGCGGCCCGCGCCAGGATGTTCCCGTGGATCGGGCTCTCCCACCGCTGCGGGCTGCCGGCGGCGC
>NZ_JAAALM010000176.1:983-7194 GCF_009906395.1 Kineococcus indalonis | reverse complement strand
GGCCGCCGCTGACGGCGGTGCTGACGGTGCCGACGCCCGCGGGCGCGGCGGCGGGGGCCGCGGCGGGAGCGGCACCGGCCGGCAGGGCGACGGTGACGAGCAGGCCGCCGGTCGCGGCGGCGACGGCACCGGCGCGGCCGACCCCGTTCGCGTGCCGGTTGAGGGCCTCGCCGAGGTCGGTCAGGGGCGTGCGGGGACGGACGGGGGCGCGGTGGCGCGCCGGGACGCGAGTCGTCAAGGTGGTTGGCCTCTCCGACGCCTGCGAGGTGAGCTGTCGGGTTCGGGCGGGAGTGTCGCCCGGCCGGTTCTCACCGGCTTCACCCCTAGGACGCTCGCCGCGGCCGGGCTGGCCGTCGGATCGCGCCCGGGAAATTGGTTCCCCCGTCCCTGCCACCAGTGATGTCCGGGGACCTCGACGCGGTGGCAGGGCTCGGCGTGCGCGCGAGGGCTTCCGCGTGAACGTTCACGGAAGCGGGTGGACCATAACCCGTCCACGGGCCGGATGTCACGACCCGGTGACGGCTCGGTGCCGCGAACGTGACGGATCCCCCACCCGGAGCACCCCCGCCGGTGCCGCCGCCGGGGCGCCCGCAGGGGCGCGCTCAGCCCTGGGCGGCGACGAACAGGTGCGAGGCCTCGGCGTTGGTCAGCTCCAGGACGGTGCCGCCCAGGGAGACCTCGTAGCCGCCGGCGCCGGCCTTGGCGACGACCTCGGCGCCGGGGCGCAGGCCGGCGCCGGCGAAGCGGGCCAGCAGCGCCACGTCGGTCTGCAGGGGCTCGCCGAGGCGGCGCACGACGACGGGGCGGCCCTCCACCCCGGCGGCGGTCAGCGGCTGCACGCCGGCGCGGAAGTCCTCCTCGGCGGCGACCTCGCCGAGCTCCTCCAGGCCGGGGATGGGGTTGCCGTAGGGCGAGGAGTGGGGGTGGTCGAGGATGTCGACGAGGCGCTTCTCGACCTCCTCGGAGATCACGTGCTCCCAGCGGCAGGCCTCCTCGTGCACGAGGGACCACTCCAGGCCGATGACGTCGGTGAGCAGCCGCTCGGTGAGGCGGTGCTTGCGCATGACGCGCATGGCCTTGGTGCGGCCGGCCTCGGTGAGCTCCAGGCGGCGGTCGGTGCCCACGTGCAGCAGGCCGTCGCGCTCCATGCGCGCCACCGTCTGGGAGACGGTGGGGCCGGAGTGGTGCAGCCGCTCGGCGATGCGGGCGCGCATCGGCACGATGCCCTCCTCTTCCAGCTCGAAGACCGTCTTGAGGTACATCTCGGTGGTGTCGATGAGGTCGCTCACAGCGCCCATCATCCGTCATGGCCCCCGCGGCCCGCACCGGTGCGGGCCGCGGGGCTCACGGCTGCGGGTGCAGGGCGTCGTAGCGGGTGAAGCCGCGCTGGGCGCGCGCCAGCAGCAGGACCGCGACCACGCACGCCAGGCCGCCGGCCAGGGCCGCGACGCCCTCGCCGGTGAGCTCGGCGGTGCCGCCCAGGACGACGTCGCCGAGGCGCGGGCCGCCGGCGACGACGACGATGAACACCCCCTGCAGGCGACCGCGCAGGGCGTCGGGGGTGGCGACCTGCAGGATCGTGCCGCGGAAGATCGAGCTGACGGCGTCGGCGGCCCCGCACACGGCGAGCAGGCCGGTGCAGGCGGCCAGGCGCCAGCCGGCCCCGTCGGGGGCGGCGACGAGCACGGCGCCGAAGGCGGCCACGGCCGCGCCGTAGACGGCGACGCAGCCGACGACGACGGCGCCCTGCCGGCGCACCTGCCCCAGGGGTCCGGAGAGCAGCCCGGCCAGCACGGAGCCGGCGGCGAAGCCGGCCCCGAGGAGCCCGACGGTGCGCGCCCCCCCGCCGAGGTCGACGGCGCCGATCGCCGGGTACAGCACGCGCGGCATCGCGAGGACCATGGCGCACAGGTCGACGAGGAAGGTGGCGCGCACGTTGGGGCGGGTGCCCAGGAAGCGCACGCCCTCCAGCACCGAGCGCAGCCCGGCGCGGCGGGCGCCGTCGGGCCGGTGCGGGGGCACCGGCGGCAGCCGCCACACCCCGGCCAGGGCGGCGACGAACGTGACGGCGTCGACGGTGTAGGCGACGCGGAAGCCGCCGCCGTCGACGAGGAAGCCGGCCAGCAGGGGGCCGGCGGTCAGCGCGAGCGCGTTGGCCGTGCCGGACAGGGCGTTGGCGGCGGGCAGCTGGGCGGCGGGCACGAGCCCGGGCACGATCGCGGAGCGGGCCGGGTTGTTCACGGCGAAGGCGGCGCTCTGCAGGGCGACGAGGGCGTACAGCAGCTCGATGGAGCCGGAGCCCAGCCAGGCCTGCGCGGCCAGCGCGATGGCCACGGCCCACAGCGCCAGCGAGGCCAGCAGCGCCACGCGGCGGCGGTCGTGCGCGTCGACGAGGGCGCCGCCGTAGAGGCCGAGCGCGACGAGGGGCACGAGCGCGAAGACGCCGACGAGGCCGACGGCGAAGGTGGAGGAGGTCAGGTCGTAGGCCTGCAGGCCGACGGTGACCACGGTGAGCTGGGTGCCGATGCCGGCCAGCGACTGCCCCACCCACAGGCGGCGGAACGCCGGGCTCTCGCGCAGCGGGGTGGTGTCGACCAGCCAGCGCCGGCGGGCGGTGCGGGGTTCCACCCGGTGAGGATAGGTGGTGCGCCGGGGTCACGACCCGGGGCGGCGAGCGCGCCGGTGCGGGATCGGGGCGCCGGCGGGCGCGGGAAGTCCCCGGGCGCTTCCTCCCCCGCTGTGCGGGCAGAGGGCCGGCTGGACGGGCCGGCGCCCGGGGACCCGGTGACTGCCTGGTAATCGCCGCGCCGCGCGGGGCGACCAGAGCGGTCCGCGTCCATCGCGCGGCTGCTAGCGGGCAGCCACCTCACGCGTCCGATGAGAACTCATGTACCGGACCACCTCCTCTCCCGTGTGCTTCGACGGTACGACTGCTCCCGGGACTTGTCACGCCGGTTTCGCCGGGCGCGGAACCGGCTGCCGCGCAGCGCGCCCCGGCGGGCGTGATCGCGGGCGTGATCGCGCAGCGGGAGCGGGCGGACGGGCCGGTGGACGTGGTGGTGCTGGGCGCCGCCGCGGGCCGGGTGCGCGGGCTGCGGGTCGGGCTGCCGCGGGCCGCGCCGGGCGATCGGGTGCGCACCGCGCGCCCCCTCGCGCCCGCCGACGCGTGGTCGTCGGACGGGCGCGCGCACGCGGCGTTCGCGGTGGCGGGGGTGGAGCAGGCGCGGGCGACGGCCGCGGTGGCGGCCCGCACGGCGCTGTCGCTGGCCGGCGGCTCGGCGCCTGCGGGGGTGCACCACCTGGACCGGCTGCCGGTGGGCGCGCGGCGGGCTCCTGCCGCGCTCCGGCGCACGGCTGCACCCGGGGGGCGCTTGCCGTCGGGCCGGGCGCTGTCCTACGCTCGACCGCAGTTGTTGTCAGAACCACCCTTACTCACCCGCCCGGTGGGACCGGGCGGGCACGGAGGGTGGCGGCGTCGCGGTGGTGCAGTCCGAGCAGGCGATCCTGGTCGCCGTCTCCACGGTGATCTTCGCGCTGCTCCCGGACCGCGCGGGCGCACCGCGGGTGCACCTGCCGCTGGTGCGCCGCACCCGCGACCCGTTCGGCGGGCAGTGGGCCCTGCCCGGCGGGTGGGTGCGCACCGCCGAGAGCCTCAGCGACGCCGGGCGCCGCACCCTGGCCGAGACGACCGGGCTGCGCCCCAGCTACCTGGAGCAGCTCTACACGTTCGGCCGGCCCGACCGCTCCCCCGGTCAGCGCGTGGTCTCCGTCGTGTACTCGGCGCTGGTGCGCAACCACCTCGCGGCCGCGGCCGCCGAGGGCGAGAACGTGCGCTGGACCGCGGCCGACGACTGCACCGGCCTGGCGTTCGACCACGACGAGATCGTCCAGTACGCGGTGTGGCGGCTGCGCTCGAAGGTGCAGCACGCGCACGTGGCGCTGCACTTCCTGCCCGAGGAGTTCTCCCTCGCGGAGCTGCGCGAGGTGCACGAGGCCATCCTGCAGCGCCCGCTGGACCCGGCGAACTTCCGCCGGCAGGTGGAGCACTCCGGCACGATCACGGCCACCGGCGGGCGGCAGGCCGGCGGGCGGCACCGGCCGCCGAAGCTGTACCGGGCGGTCGTCCCCGAGGGCTCGGCCGGGCCGTTCTCACCGGCCGGTCCCCCGGCCTGAGGAACCCCGCCGGCCCACCGAGCGGAACCCCGCGGCCCCGCGGAGGACCTCCAGAACCCGTGCGGGGCACCCGCACACCGCGACCCGGAACAGGCCGGGCCCGTCCAGAGAGGCACGCCATGGCGTCCGTCCCCACGCAGATCGCGCTGCTCGCCCGCACCCCCGGCGGCGTGAGCACCGACACGTGCGACCCCGACCTGCCCACCGGGCCGTGGCAGTTCGACGCCGCCCCGGGCCTGCCGCTGCCGGCGCCCACCTACGGCGCCGGCGCCTCCCGGCAGGACCCCGCCCCGGCCACCACGCCGGTGCAGCAGCAGATCCCCGCCGAGTACCGGCTGCTGGGCGCGGACGAGCTGGACGCGCGCATCCGCGCCGCCAAGCAGGCCCTGGGCAGCCGGGTCACCGTGCTCGGGCACGCCTACCAGCGCGACGAGATCGTGCGGTACGCGGACTTCGTCGGCGACTCCTTCCAGCTGGCGCAGCAGTCCCAGCGCCACCCGGAGGCGGAGTTCGTCGTGTTCTGCGGCGTGCACTTCATGGCCGAGACCGCCGACCTGCTCACCACCGACGAGCAGCCGGTCATCCTGCCCAACCTCGCGGCGGGCTGCTCGATGGCCGACATGGCCGACATCGACTCGGTGGACGCCTGCTGGGACCAGCTCACCGCGCTGTACGGCACCGAGCCCGACGCCGACGGGCGGGTGCCCGTGCTGCCGGTGACCTACATGAACTCCGCCGCCGCGCTGAAGGCGTTCTGCGGCGCCCGCGGCGGCATCGTGTGCACCTCCTCCAACGCCCGCGAGGTGCTGGAGTGGGCGTTCCAGCGCGCCCAGCGGGTGCTGTTCTTCCCCGACCAGCACCTGGGCCGCAACACCGCCAAGGCGATGGGCGTGCCGCTGGACGCGATGCCGCTGTGGGACCCGCGCAAGGCGCGCGGGGGGAACTCCGAGCAGGCCCTGCAGGACGCGCGCGTGGTGCTGTGGCGCGGCTGGTGCTCGGTGCACCAGCGCTTCACCGTCGCGCAGATCGAGGCCGCCCGCGCCGCGAACCCCGACGTGCGCGTCGTGGTGCACCCGGAGTGCCCGGTGGAGGTCGTCGACGCCGCCGACGAGAGCGGCTCGACGCAGTACATCCAGCGCGTCGTGGACGCCGCCCCGGCCGGCACGGCGTTCGCGATCGGCACCGAGGTCAACATGGTGCGCCGGCTGGCCGACACCCGCCCCGACCTCACCATCACCTGCCTGGACCCGGTGGTGTGCCCGTGCTCGACGATGTACCGCATCCACCCCGCGTACCTGGCGTGGGTGCTGGAGTCCCTGGTGGACGGGCGGGTCGTGAACCGGGTGCGGGTGGAGCAGCAGGTCGCCGACGACGCCCGCACGGCGCTGGAGCGCATGCTGGCCGTGCGGCCGTGAGCAGCACCGGCGCGCTGGCGCCCGGCGGGACCCCGCCCCGCGGGGCCTCCTGCGACGTCCTCGTGCTCGGCGCCGGGATCGCCGGGATGACGGCGGCGCTGGACGCCGCCCGCACCGGCTCGGTCGTGCTGGCCACCAAGACGTCCCTGGGCGACGGCAGCACCCGCTACGCCCAGGGCGGCATCGCGGTGGCCGCCGGCGCCGGGGACGTCGACGCCCACGCCGCGGACACCCTGGCCGCCGGGGCGGGGCTGTGCGACGAGGCGGCCGTGCGCGCCGTGGTCGCCGCCGGGCCGGCCGCGCTGCGCGCCCTCGTCGCGCGCGGCGTGGCGTTCGACCGCGACGGCGACGGCGAGCACGCGCTGTGCCTGGAGGCGGCGCACTCGCGCCCGCGCGTGCTGCACGCCGGCGGGGACCGCACCGGCGCGGCCGTGTCCGCCGCGCTGGCACGGGCGGTGCGCGGCAGCGGCGTCGCCGTGCACGAGGACGCGTTCTGCGCGGACCTCGTCGTGGAGGACGGGCGCGTCGTGGGCGCGGACCTGCTGCTGCGCAGCGCCTCCGGCGCCGAGGTGGCGCACCGGGTGCGGGCGCGCGCGGTGGTCCTGGCCACCGGCGGGGCCGGG
>NZ_JAAALM010000176.1:0-973 GCF_009906395.1 Kineococcus indalonis | reverse complement strand
CCACGAACCCCGCCGTGGCCACCGGCGACGGCCTGGCCGCCGCCTGGCGCGCCGGGGCGCTGGTGGCGGACCTGGAGATGTACCAGTTCCACCCCACGGTGGCCGCCGCGCGCGAGCCGTTCCTCGTCTCCGAGGCCGTGCGCGGCGAGGGCGCGGTGCTGCTGGACGCCACCGGTCACCGGTTCATGCCGGCGGTGCACCCGCGCGCGGAACTGGCCCCGCGCGACGTCGTGGCCCGCGCCACCGGGCGGGCGGTGGCCGCGCACGGCGGCCGCCCGGCGCTGCTGGACGCCACCGGGCTGCGCGCCCGCACGGGCCGCTCGTTCGCGGCCCGGTTCCCGGGCATCGCCGCGATGTGCGCGGCCGCCGGGATCGACCCGGACCGCGACCCGGTGCCGGTGACGCCGGCGGCGCACTACCTCATGGGCGGGGTGCGCACCGACGCCTCCGGGCGCACCAGCGTGCCGGGGTTGTGGGCGGCCGGGGAGGTGGCGTGCACCGGCGTGCACGGCGCGAACCGGCTGGCCTCGAACTCCCTGCTGGAGGCGCTGGTCACCGGCTCGCGGGTGGCCGCCGACGTGGCCGCGGTGGCCGGCGGCGCCCCGGACGCGCCGCCGGTGTTCGGCGCCGACGAGGTGGTGGACGTGGTGGACACCGCCGCGGCCCGCGCCTCGCACGTGGCCCGCCGCGACCTGCGCGCGGCGCTGTGGGAGCACGCGGGGCTGTTCCGCGACGCGGCCGGCCTGGAGGTCGCCGCCAAGCTGCTCACCCCCGAGGAGACCCCCCTGGACCTGGCGGGCCTGCCCGGCGCGGACCGCCGCGCCCGGGAGGACGCCAACCTCGTGCTGGTGGCCCGGCTGCTGGTCGCCGCCGCCGCGCTGCGCACCGAGAGCCTGGGCGCGCACCACCGCGAGGACCACCCGGAAACCCCCGGCGCGCCGCGCCGGCGCACCCTGCGGAGGACCGCGTGAAC
>NZ_JAAALM010000175.1 GCF_009906395.1 Kineococcus indalonis | reverse complement strand
ACCCTGCACGAGGACCCCAACGACGAGGCGGCCTTCACCGCGCTGGTGGAGACCGTGCGCACCCGGGCCGCCGAGGCGCACGTGGCCGACGCCCCGCGCGCCCCCGGCGTCTCGGTGGAGACGGTGCACCGGCTGGAGGCGGCCGCCGGCACGTTCTCCTCCGCCATCGCCGCGCGCATGGACACCGGCCTGCCCTGGTACGCCGCGCTGCCGCCGGACGAGCGCTCCTGGGTGGGCCTGGTGGCGCAGGCCGGCTTCACCGACTTCGTGCGCTGGCTGAACGACCCCGACCCCGACGTGCTCGCGGCGACCGCGGTGTTCAGCACCGCCCCGCGCGAGCTGATGCGCTCGGTGACGCTGCAGCAGACCGTGGAGCTGGTGCGCACCGCCATCACGGTCGTGGAGGAGGGCCTGGACGCCGTCGTCGGCGACGCGCGCCCCGGCGAGCAGGTGCGCGCCCGCGAGGCGCTGCTGCGCTACTCGCGCGAGGTCGCCTTCGCGGCGGCCGCGGTGTACGCGCGGGCGGCGGAGTCGCGCGGCGCCTGGGACGCGC
This sequence comes from Kineococcus indalonis, assembly GCF_009906395.1. Taxonomy (GTDB): domain Bacteria; phylum Actinomycetota; class Actinomycetes; order Actinomycetales; family Kineococcaceae; genus Kineococcus; species Kineococcus indalonis. The sequence continues at coordinate 6,746 of NZ_JAAALM010000175.1, read as the reverse complement.
GCCTGGAGGCCCTGGTGGTGGACGCGGTGCTGCGCGGGGACGGGGAGGACACCATCGCCTCCCGGGCGGCGGCGCTGGGCTGGACCCTGGACGCCCCCACCGCCGTCGTCATCGGCGCCTCCGGCGAGCAGGCCCCCGGCGCGGTGGTGCCCCGGGTGCGCCGCACCGCCCGGGCCGCCGGCGGCGAGGCGCTGGTGGGCGTGCAGGGCGACCGGCTGGTCGTGGTGCTCTCCGGGGTGGCCGACGTGCGCGCCACCGCCGAGGAGCTGGCCGCCGCGGAGTTCGGCCCCGGCCCCGTGGTCGTGGGCCCCGTGGTGCCCTCGCTGCCGGTGGCGGCGCGCTCGGCGCGCGCGGCGCTGGCCGGGGTGGTCGCCGCCCGCGGCTGGCCGGGCGCGCCGCGGCCGGTGGACGCCGACGACCTGCTGCCCGAGCGGGCGCTGTCCGGCGACGCCACGGCGCGCCGGGCGCTGGTGGACCGCGCCTACGTGCCGCTGGCGCGCGCCGGCGGCGCGCTGCTGGAGACGCTGGCCGCCTACCTGGAGTCCGGCGGGTCGCTGGAGGCGTGCGCGCGCACGTTGTTCGTGCACGCCAACACGGTGCGCTACCGCCTGCGCCGGGTCGGCGAGGTGTGCGGGTGGACGCCGATGGAGCCGCGCGAGCGCTTCGTGCTGCAGGTGGCCCTGGCGCTGGGCCGGCTGGCGCAGACGGGGCCGGCCGCCGGGCGCGAGGGGGCGCGCCAGGGCGGCTGAGGCTCCCGGGACCGCCGTGACGAGATGTTCACGCGCAGTGGTGGGCACGGGGGCGCCGTGCGCGCGCCTTGTAGGTTTCCCACAACTGTCACCGGGAAAGTCCGTGAGCGTCGTGACCGTGAACACCAGGTGGCGCACGGCAGTCTCGACGCGTGCTCGTCTTCGTCTTCCCCGGTCAGGGCTCGCAGTCGCCCGGCTTCCTCGCCCCGTGGCTGGAGCTGCCCGGCGTCGCCGACCGGCTGCGCTGGGCCTCGGCCGTGGTCGGCGCCGACCTGGTGGCCCACGGCACCGTCTCCGACGCCGAGACGCTGCGCGACACCGCCGTCGCCCAGCCCCTCATCGTCGCCGCCGGGCTGGTGGCCCTGCGCGAGCTCGTCCAGGGCCCCGAGCAGCTGGCCCGCGTCGCCGGCGCCGTGGCCGGGCACTCCGTCGGCGAGCTGACGGCCGCGGCCGCCGCCGGCGCCCTGAGCCCCGAGCAGGCCCTGGTGCTGGTGCGCGAGCGCGGCCGGGCGATGGCCCTGGCCGCCGCCGCCCGCCCCACCGGCATGAGCGCCGTGCTCGGCGGGGACCCCGGCGAGGTCGCCGCGCTGCTGCAGCGCCTGGGCCTGACCGCCGCCAACGACAACGGCGGCGGGCAGGTCGTCGCCGCCGGCGAGCTGGGGGCCCTGGCGGCGCTGGCCGCCGAGCCGCCGGCGAGGGCGCGCGTGGTGCCGCTGCAGGTGGCCGGCGCCTTCCACACCGAGCACATGGCCCCCGCCGTCGGCGCGCTGCGCGAGCTGGCCGCCGGCGTCGAGCCCGGCACCGCCTCGGTGCCGCTGGCCGCCAACGCCGACGGCGAGCTGGTCACCGACGGCGCGGAGCTGCTGCGCCGCCTGGTCGCGCAGGTCAGCCGGCCGGTGCGCTGGGACCTGTGCACCGAGGCGTTCCGCCGCCTCGGCGTCACCGCGCTGATCGAGCTGGCCCCCGCCGGGACGCTGGCCAACCTCGCCAAGCGGCAGCTGAAGGGGATCGACGTCCTCGCCGTGAAGACGCCCGCCGACCTCGAGCGGGCCCGTACCGTGATCGCCGAGCACGGGGCGGCCCCGGCCGCGACCGCCGGCGCAGGAGCCGCCCAGTGACCGACATCCGCACCCCCGCCGCGCGCAGCTCGCGCATCCTCGGCGTCGGCGCCCACCGACCGCCGCGCCTGATCGACAACGAGGAGGTGTGCACCTGGATCGACTCCTCCGACGAGTGGATCCAGCAGCGCACCGGCATCCGCACCCGCCGCTGGGCGGCGCAGGACGTCGGCGTGGTGGAGATGTCCGAGGACGCCGCCGCCAAGGCGCTGGCCGCCGCGGGCCTGACCGGCTCCGACGTCGACGCGGTGGTCCTGGCCACCGTCTCGTACCCGTACCAGACCCCGGCCGCCGCCGCCGTGCTCGCCGACCGCCTGGGCGCCACCCCCGCCGCGGCCTTCGACGTCTCGGCCGGCTGCGCCGGCTTCTGCCACGGCATCGCCCTGGCCAACGACCTCGTGCGCGGCGGCACGGCCGACAACGTCCTGGTCGTGGGGGTGGACAAGCTGTCCGACTTCACCGACAAGCACGACCGCTCCACCGCGTTCCTCTTCGCCGACGGCGCCGGCGCGGCGGTCGTGGGGGCCTCCGACGAGGTCGGCATCGGCCCGACCGTGTGGGGCTCGGACGGCTCGCAGGCCGACGCGATCCGCTCGAGGTTCTCCTGGCTGGACCTGCGCGCCTCCCGGGCCGCGGCCGCCGACCCGATCGCGGCCGAGGCCGCGGCGCAGGAGCCGGAGAAGTGGCCCTACCTGGAGCAGCAGGGCCAGTCCGTCTTCCGCTGGGCGGTGTGGCAGATGGCCCCGGTCGCCCAGCGCGCCCTGGACGCCGCCGGCGTGCGCGCCGAGGACCTCGACGTCTTCGTGCCGCACCAGGCCAACGCGCGCATCATCGACGCGATGGTCAAGCAGCTCAAGCTGCCCGAGTCCGTGCACGTGGCCCGCGACATCGTCGACATGGGCAACACCTCCGCCGCCAGCGTGCCGCTGGCGATGGAGCGCGCGATGGCCGACGGGCACGCCCCCTCCGGCGGGCTGGCCCTGCTCATCGGCTACGGCGCCGGGCTGTCCTACGCCGCGCAGGTCGTGCGCCTGCCCTGAGCCGCCCCCGGCGGCCCCCACCAGACCCCTGGGCGCTGCACCGCGCACCAGGCCGACGAGGTGACCGGCACCCCGGCACCCCCACCGAAGGAGTCCCGCATGGCCAGCGAGCAGGAGATCCTCAGCGGTCTCGCCGAGATCGTGAACGAGGAGACGGGCCTGCCCACCGACAGCGTCCAGGCCGACAAGTCGTTCACCGACGACCTGGACATCGACTCGCTGTCGATGATGACCATCGTCGTGAACGCCGAGGAGAAGTTCGGCGTGCGCATCCCCGACGAGGACGTCAAGAACCTGCGCACCGTGGGTGACGCCGTCGCCTACATCTCCCAGGCCCAGGGCTGAGCAGCCCGCACCGCCGCACGGCCGGCCCGCACCGCGCGGGCCGGCCCGGCACCGCAGCCGTCACCGCTCGAGAAGGAGTTGACCGACCATGACCGCGACCGCTCGCCGCGTCGTCGTCACCGGGATGGGAGCGACGACACCGCTCGGCGGCGACGTCCGCTCCACGTGGGAGGCCGCGCTCGCCGGCCGGTCCGGCGCGCGCCCGATCAGCGCGCCGTGGACCGACGAGTTCGAGCTGCCCGTGACGTTCGCCGCCCAGGCCGCCGTGCCCGCCGCGGACGTCCTGGACCGCCGCGAGGTCAAGCGGCTGGACCCCTCGCAGCAGTTCGCCGTCATCGCCGCCCGCGAGGCGTGGGCGGACGCCGGGACCCCCGACGTCGACCCGCTGCGGCTGGCCTCGGTGGTCGCCACCGGCATCGGCGGCATCTGGACCCTGCTGACCGCCTACGACACGCTGCGCGAGAAGGGCGCCCGCCGCGTCCTGCCGCTGACGGTGCCGATGCTCATGGGCAACGGCCCGACCTCGGCGATCAGCCTGGAGTTCACCGCGCGCGCCGGCGCGCACACCCCGGTCAGCGCGTGCGCCTCGGGCGCCGAGGCCCTGGCCTACGGCGCGGACATGATCCGCGCCGGGCGCGCGGACGTGGTCATCGCCGGCGGCACCGAGGCGGCGATCCACCCGCTGCCCATCGCCTCCTTCGCCGCGATGCACGCGCTGTCGCGGCGCAACGAGGACCCGGCGCGGGCCTCGCGCCCCTTCGACACCCAGCGCGACGGCTTCGTCCTGGGCGAGGGCGCGGGCATCGTGGTGCTGGAGTCCGAGGAGCACGCCCGGGCGCGCGGGGCGCGGATCCACGCCGAGCTGCTCGGCGCGGGCCTGTCGGCCGACGCGCACCACGTCGCCGCCCCGGAGCCGGAGGGCGCGGGCGTCAACCGCGCCGTGCGCGACGCGCTGCACGCCGCCGACCTGGCGGCCGGCGACATCGCGCACGTCAACGCGCACGCCACCTCCACCCCGGCCGGCGACGTGGCCGAGGACAAGGGCCTGCGCCTGGCGCTGGGCGGGGCGGCCGACGGCATCGCGGTGTCGGCGACCAAGTCGATGACCGGGCACCTGCTCGGCGCGGCCGGCGCGGTGGAGAGCATCCTGACGATCCTGGCGCTGCGCGAGCGGCTGGCCCCGCCGACGATCAACGTCGACGACCTCGACCCGGACGTCACCCTGGACGTGGTGCGCAAGGACCCCCGGCCCCTGGCGGCCACCGGGCGCCTGGCGGGCCTGAACAACGCCTTCGGCTTCGGCGGCCACAACGTCAGCGTGGTGTTCGCCTCGGCGTGAGCCGCGCCCGGCCGCGCGCTCGACCCGTGCTCAGCCGACGTGGTGCAGCCAGCGCACGGGGGTGTCGTCCCCGGCGTGGCGGAAGACCTCCAGCTCGCAGTCCCACGCCTCGCCCACGGCGAGCGCCAGCGCGCGGCGGGCGGCGGCGGGGTCGGCGGCGGGGCCGTCGAGCAGCTCCAGGGCGGCGCGCACGCGGTCCTCGGGGACCTGCACGTTGCCGTGGACGTCGGTGACGGCGTGGAAGATGCCCAGCGAGGGGGTGTGGCTCCAGCGCCCGCCGTCGCAGCCCTGGCTGGGCTCCTCGGTGACCTCGAAGCGCAGGTGGGCCCACCCGCGCAGCGCGGAGGCCAGCCGGGCCCCGGAGCCCTGCGGCGCCTGCCAGGAGTGCTCCGCGCGCAGGCAGCCCTGCGCGATGGGCTGGGCGGTCCAGTCGCAGGAGACGCGCACGCCGAGGACACCGCCGGCCGCCCACTCGATGTGCGGGACGAGCGCTCGCGGTGCGGAGTGCACGTAGAGCACGCCGCGGGTGGTCGCACCGGACATGCCGTCCTCCTCTGCGTCGGTGTGAAGGGCGCCTTCCCCAACGACCTCGCACCACGCGCAGGTGAACGTGTCCGCTCGACTACCGGACGTGCTGTCCCGTCATCATGCCCCACCACCCCGGCGCGGCACCACCACCCCGGCGCGGCGCACCGCCCCGGCGTGTCGCGCTCCGTCACACAGGCATCACTTCGGGTCACGTGCTGGTGGCCCCCGGCACCCGGGCGGCGGCTTCAGGTGCCGCCGGCGCCTGCCGATGGGAGCGCGTGCACGACGAGCAGCAGCCCCCCGCGCCCGGCGAGGTCTCCGAGGTCATCCGGCCGGCCGCCATCGTGCCCGAGGAGGCCGCCCGCGCGGTGCTCGTCGAGCTGGCGCTGCGCGACGTGCAGAACGGCGGCGTCTGGCAGACCGGCCCCAGCCTGTGGAGCCGCTACGACCGGCCCTGGAACGGGCCGGAGAACGTCGCCGGCGCCGAGCTCATCGGCCGCATCCACGTCGCCTACGGCACGCCCACGCGCTACGAGATCACCGTCTACCGCGTGACCGTCACCCGCTTCGGCAGCGACCTGGGCTGGAGCGTGGAGTCCCTGTGCGACGAGGCGCTCCGCCACGGCGGCCTGCGCCTGCGCGACTGCCCGCGCGCCACGATGGCCGCGCCCCCGCCGCCCTTCACCGGCTGACCGCCCACCCCACCGGGAGGGCAGCGGCGAGGGCACCGGGGGGAGCGAGCCGCGCGCGCCGCGCGCGCCGGTGGCACCATCGCAGCGTGCCCGACCCCGCCGGCGCGCCGCCGCCCCGCCGCCACCACCGCCCCGCGATGCCGGGCGACGACGCGCTCGTCGCCCTGGCCGGCGGGGTGGACCCCTCCGCCGTGCAGGAGGCCGCGCACGCGGCCGCGAGCGCCCTGGTGCACGGGGCCCGCTCGGCGCAGGACGCCGAGGTGACGCGGCGGGTGGTGCGCCTGGCGCAGGAGGAGGGCCTGGAGGTCATCGCCTCGCTGTGGGCGGACGCGCCGGCGGACTCGCTGGCGGGCGCCCTGTGGCGGCTGTACGTGCTGCGCACCTGGGTGCAGCGCTCCCCGGTGTCGGTGGCGCGCCAGTACGCCGAGGGCCGCCGGCACACGCCCGTGCTGGAGGTGCTGGCCGGTGTCGCCGACCCCCCGGGCCCCGAGGAGGTCGTCGCGGTGGTGGACGACGTGCTCACCGGCGTCGCCGAGGGCGACTTCGCCGTGACCCTGGAGCGCGCCGCCGCCTTCTGCCGCATCGTCGCGGTGGGCCGCGCCCACCACGCCGACGAGCCGCGGCACGCCGGCCCCGAGGACGCCGCGGCCGCCCTGACGCGCTCGGCCGCCCGGCTGCTGCGCACCGCCGAGCAGCTGGAGGCGGTGGCGCACCGCTGGCGCACCGGCGAGCTGGGCTGAGGGACCGGGACGGGGACCGGCCGCGGAGCGGTGCACCGTCCCGGCCTGCCGCGCGGCGCCCGCGCCGTTACGATGGGTGGGTGGCGCCGGGCCGCGGTAGCCCCGGGTCCCAACTGGAGCCGCTACGAGCGGCGATGCGCCGTGAGGCGCTTCCCGGTCCGGCGTCACCCACCCCTCCCCCCGGTCCTCCCGGGT
>NZ_JAAALM010000174.1 GCF_009906395.1 Kineococcus indalonis | reverse complement strand
GTCCAGGACGGCGTCCAGGCCGCCCCAGGCCAGGTCGGTGAGGGCGGCGGCCATCTGCGCCGCGCCCAGGCGCTCCGTGGTGGAGATCCACCGGTCGGCCGCGGCGCGGATCAGCGCGACCAGCCCGTGGGCGAGCGCGTCGGCGGAGGTGTCGGCCGCACCCGCGGCGCGCAGGTGCGCGGTGAGGGTGCGGGCGGTCTCGTCGGCCAGCGCGCTGGTCAGGCGCTGCACGGGGTCGCGCTCGGGGTCGCGCGCGCCGGTGCCCGGGAAGCGCCGGGAGACGACGAACCGGTACACCTCCGGGTCGTCCTCGACCAGGCGCAGGTAGGTGGAGACGATCCCGGCGAGGGCCTCGCGGGGGCTGCCGGCGCGCTCCACGGCGCTGCGCAGCTCGCGCACGATCAGCCGGTTCACCCGCTGGGCGACCGCGAGGTAGAGGTCCTCCTTGTCGGAGAAGTGCCGGTACAGCACCGTCTTGCTCGTGCCGGCGGCCGCGGCCAGCTCGTCCATGCCCAGGCCGGCGCCGTGGGTGGTGATGGCGCGCAGCGCGGCGGTGACGAGCTCCTCGCGGCGCTTGCGGCGGTGCTCGGCCCAGCGGGTGCGGCGGCCGTCCGGGCGCGCCGCCGCCGCGGCGGGCGCCGCGGGGGGCTCGGCCGGGGCGTCGGCGGTGACGGGTTCCACGTCTCGACGGTACCCCGCACGACGGGTACCCGGTACCCCAAGTACCTGTTAAGTTCGCGGGGAGTCAGGCTCGACGAGGAGGACCCGTGACCGCAGCCCCGCCCCCTTCCCGCGCCGCGCGCGCCGTGCGCCCGGTCGCCGTCGTCGCGGGCAACCGCACGCCCTTCGCCAAGGCCGGCGGCCGCTACGCGCAGGCCTCCGCGAAGGACCTGCTCGTCGCCGCCGTCGACGGCCTCGTCGCCCGCACCGGCCTGGCCGGCGAGCGCCTCGGCGAGGTGGTCGCCGGCGCCGTCCTCAAGCACAGCCGGGACCTGAACCTCACCCGCGAGGCGGTGCTGTCCACCGCGCTGGACCCCGCCACCCCCGCCTACGACGTCTCCCGGGCCTGCGCCACCGGCCTGGAGACGGCCGTCCTGCTCGCCGGGAAGATCGCCCTGGGCCAGGTCGAGGCCGGCATCGCCGGCGGCGCCGACAGCGCCAGCGACGCACCGGTCGCCGTCGACGAGGGCCTGCGCCGGGTGCTGCTGGCGCTGAACCGCGCCCGCACCCCCGGCGCCCGCCTCAAGGCCCTCGCCGGGCTGCGCCCGGGCCAGGTGGTGCCGGAGTTCCCGCGCAACGCCGAGGCCCGCACCGGCCTGTCGATGGGCGAGCACGCCGCCCGCACCGCCGCGCACTGGGGGGTGAGCCGGCAGGCGCAGGACGAGCTGGCGCTGGCCAGCCACCGCAACCTCGCCGCCGCCTACGAGCGCGGGTTCTTCGACGACCTGCTCACCCCCTACCTGGGCCTGCGCCGCGACGCCCTGCTGCGCCCGGACACCACCGCGGAGAAGCTCGCCGCGCTGGAACCGGTGTTCGGCCGCGACCTGGAGGTGCCGGCCACGATGACCGCGGGGAACTCCACCCCCCTCACCGACGGCGCCGCCGCGGTGCTGCTGTCCACCGACGAGTGGGCCGCCGAGCGCGGCCTGGACGTCCTGGCGCACCTCGTGGACGCCCAGACCGCCGCCGTCGACCACGTGCACCGCGGCGAGGGCCTGCTCACCGCGCCCGTGCACGCCGTCCCGGTCCTGCTGCGGCGCAACGGCCTGACGCTGGACGACCTGGACCTGGTGGAGGTGCACGAGGCGTTCGCCTCCACGGTGCTCGCCACGCTCGCCGCCTGGGAGGACGAGGAGTTCTGCCGCGAGCGGCTCGGCCTGGACGGGCCGCTGGGCACGGTGGACCGCGCCAGGCTCAACGTCGCCGGGTCCTCCCTGGCCACCGGCCACCCCTTCGCCGCCACCGGCGCGCGCATCCTGGCCACCACGGCCAAGCTGCTCGCCGAGCGCGGCGGCGGGCGCGCGCTGATCTCGATCTGCGCCGCCGGCGGGCAGGGCATCGTCGCCCTGGTGGAGGCGTGAGCGTGGAGCTGCCCCGCGACCCCTACGGCGACCTGGTGCGCAGCGGCCCCGGCGCCGCCGCCGCCCGGAGGCTGGGCCTGCCGGTGCCCGCGCGGCTGCGCCGCTACGCACCCGGCCAGGAGCTGCTGACCGGTCCCGCCCTCGTGCTGCGGGTGGGCGCCGCGCCCCTGGCCGCGGACGTCGCCGCGTGGCTGGCCGCCGCCGGCGCCCGCGTGCTCGACGACCTCGACGCCGCCGGCGGCGAACGCCTCGGCGCCGTCGTCGTCGACGCCAGCGCCGCCCGCCGCGTGCCGGACCTGGCGCGCCTGCGCGAGCTGCTGGCGCCGGCGTTCCGGTGCACCGCGCACGGCGGGCGCGTGCTCGTGCTCGGCGCCGTGCCCGCCGAGGCGGGGGTCCCCGGCGCCGGTCCCGACGGGGAGCCCGGCGAGGGGTTCGGCGAGGGGTTCGGCGACGTGGAGGGCCGCTCCGTGCAGCAGGCCCTCGACGGCCTCGTGCGCACCCTGGGCAAGGAGGCGCGCGGCGGCACCACCGTGAACCTGCTGCGGGTGGCGGCCGGCGCCGGCGCGGCGCTGCGCTCCCCGCTGGAGTTCCTGCTCTCCGCGCGCGCGGCGTTCGTCTCCGGCCAGCCGCTGCTCGTCGGCCCGGCCCCCGCCCCGCCGCCCGCGCGCGGGCGGCGCGTCGTCGTCGTCACCGGCGCCGCGCGCGGCATCGGCGCGGCCATCGCCGAGGTCGCCGCCCGCGACGGCGCCCACGTCGTGTGCGCCGACGTCGCCGCCGCCGGCGAGCAGCTCGCCCGCGTGGCCAACCGGGTGCGCGGCTCCGCCCTGCCGCTGGACGTCACCGCCGAGGGTGCCCCGCGCGCGCTGGCCGAGCACCTGCGCCGCCGCTTCGGCGGCGCCGACGCCGTCGTGCACAACGCCGGCGTCACCCGCGACCGCTCGTTCGTGAACCTCGACGAGAGCGCCTGGGACACCGTCCTGGGCGTCAACCTCGCTGCGCCGCTGCGGTTGACCGCCGAGCTGCTGCGCACCGACGGCGCCCTGGCGCCCGGCGCCCGGTTCGTGTGCCTGTCGTCCATCAACGGCCTCGCCGGCGCCAAGGGGCAGGCCAACTACGCCGCCAGCAAGGCCGGGCTCGTCGGCCTCGTGCAGGCGCTGGCCGAGCCGCTGGCCCGTCGCGGCATGGCCGCCAACGCCGTCGCGCCGGGTTTCATCGAGACGCCCATGACGGCCGCGATGCCGCCGCTGCCGCGCGAGGTCGGCCGGCGCGCCAGCAGCCTGCAGCAGGGCGGGCTGCCCGTGGACGTCGCCGAGGTCGTGGCCTGGCTGGCCTCCCCGGGCGCCGCCGGCGTCGACGGGCAGGTGCTGCGCGTCGACGGCCAGCACCTGACGGGGGCGTGAGCGCCGTGCCGCACCCGGACCGCGCGCAGGACCCCCGGCGGGGACCGCGCCCCCTCGCCGCGAACTACGCGCGCTCGCTGCTGCTGCCGCGCCCGCGCGGCGCGGTCGACCTGCCCCGCCGCCGGCACGAGCAGCGCGGCGTGCGCACCGACCCCGCGCGCCTGGCGGCGTGGGCGCGGGTGTGCGGGTTCCCGCTGCGCTCGCGGCTGCCGCTGCCGTACCCGCACCTGCTGGGCTTCCCCGCCCAGGTGGAGCTGCTGGTCTCCGAGCCGTTCCCGTTCCGGCTGCTGGGCCTGGTGCACGTCGCGCAGGAGTTCGCCCAGCGCCGCCCGCTGGCCGTGGACGAGGAGCTCGACGTCTCGGTGCGGGCGGTGGCGATGCGCCCGCACCGGCGCGGCGCCCTCGTCGAGCTGGTCACCGAGGTGCGCGGCGCCGGCGACGACCCCGCCGGCGACCCCGCCTGGCGCGGGGTCAGCCGCTACCTGGCCCCGGGCGCCCGCCTGCCCGGCGCGGTGCCCCCGGCCGACGCGGACCCCGCCGCTCCCGGCGCCGGCGCCACCGCCACCCGCTGGCGGGTCGGCGCGGGCACCGGCCGCCGCTACGCGGAGGTGAGCGGGGACGTGAACCCCCTGCACCTGGCCGCCCCGGCGGCGCGGCTGCTGGGGTTCCGGCGCGCCCTGGCGCACGGGGTGTGGACCGCCTCGCGCAGCCTGGCCGTGCTCGACGGGCGGCTGCCGGGAGCGGTGCGCGCCGACGTGCGCTTCAAGGCGCCGCTGCTGCTGCCGGCGGGGGCGCCGCGCGCGGTGGACCGGCGCACCCGCGCCGCGCGCGCGGAGTGGGCGGCGGCGCTGGTGGTGTCGGCGGCGGTGGCCGCGGCGGTGTTCTGGCGCACGGACTCCGGGCCCTGGCCGTTCCTGGTGGTGGTGCCGGTGCTGTGGGGGGCGGCGCGGCTGGGCCTGGGCCGGGCGCTGTCGTGCCTGCTGGTGGTGGCGCTGCTGGCCACGGCCGGCACGACCGGCGGCACCGGCCCGTACGCCGGTTTCGACGCCGACGCCCGCACGGCGGTGCTGGAGGCGCTGCTGTTCACGTGCGGCGCGGTGACGATGGTGATGTCGCTGGTGGTGCGGGCCCGCGAGCGCGCCGTGGTGGAGGCCGGCCGGCGCGAGGAGCTGTTCCGCCGCACGTTCGACGACGCGCTGCTGGGGGTGGCGCTGCTGCGCCTGCGCGCCGACGGCACCGCCGTGGTGGCGCGCGTCAACGACCGGCTGCGCTCGATGCTCGGGCACGACGTGGAGGTCGGCTCGGACTGGTCGCAGCAGGTGCACGGGGAGCACCGCGCGGCGTTCGTGGAGGCCGTGCACGAGATGGTGGAGCGGGTGCGCGACGGGCGCGACGCCCACTGGCACGCGGAGGTCCAGCACGGCGAGGGCGAGGTGTGGCTGGAGCTGGCGGCCTCGGCGTGGCCGACGTGGCGCGAGGACGGGCGCGCCGGCGAGGTGGCCGCGGTGGTGCAGGTCGTCGACGTCACGCAGCGGCGCCTGGTGCAGCGCAAGCTGCGGGAGGCGGCGCTGCACGACGCGCTGACGGGGCTGCCCAACCGCACGCTGCTGGAGGACCGGCTGCGGCACGCGCTGGGGGCGGCGAGCCGCTCGGGCCGGCGGGTGGCGCTGCTGTACTGCGACCTGGACGACTTCAAGCCGGTCAACGACACCGGCGGGCACGCCGCCGGCGACCACGTGCTCATCGGGGTGGCGCAGCGCCTGGGCGCGGCGGTGCGCCCGGGCGACACGGTGGCGCGCCTCGGCGGCGACGAGTTCGCCGTGGTGTGCCCGGACCTGCCGGACGCCTCGGCGGCCGAGGCGGTGGCCGAGCGCATCGTGGCGGCGATGGCCGAGCCGTTCCGGGTGGCCGGGTGGGAGTTCCCCGTGGGCATCAGCGTGGGGCTGTCCATCGCGGCGCGCGGCGCGGACGCGCACCGGGTGCTGCAGGAGGCGGACGCGGCGATGTACGAGGCGAAGGCGGGCAAGGGCGAGCGGGGCCGCGCGCCCGGTGGCGGGGTGCGCGCGGCGGGCGCGCGCGTGGTGGACCTGCGCGCGGTGGAGCGCCGGGGCCGCTGAGTGCCCCCGCGCCCTCAGCGGCGCGGGGGCTGCGGGTCGAAGGCCACGGCCAGCAGCGCGCAGTCGTCCTCCGGGCTGGGCCCGACGAGCTCGGCGAGCAGCGCGTCGAGCAGCTCCTCCAGGGGCAGCCCGTGCAGCCGGCCCAGGGACTCGCGCACGCGCTCCAGGCCGCCGGCGAGGCTGCGGCCGCGGTGCTCGATGAGCCCGTCGGTGTACAGCAGCAGCACCGAGCGGTCCTCGACCTCCACGGCGTGGTCGTGGCGGACGGCGTCGTCGAGCAGGCCCACGAGCAGGTCGGGCGCGGTGCTGAGCAGCTCGGTGCGCCCGTCGGGGTGCAGCAGCACGGGCGGGGGGTGCCCGGCGTTGGTCCAGCGCAGCCCCCGCACGCCGCGGGCGGCCTGCTCGGCGCTCTGCTCGACGCGCCCGAGCACGAGGGTGGCCAGGGCGTCCACGCCCAGGCCCAGCACCGCGCGGTCCAGGCGGCCGACGACGTCGGTGGGCGGCTCGGCGCGGTCCCACGCGAAGGCGCGCAGCAGCCCGCGCACCTGCCCCATGTTCCCCGCGGCGGCCACGTCGTGGCCGGCGACGTCGCCGATGACGACGCTGGTGGCGCCGTCGGGCAGCACGACGGCGTCGTACCAGTCGCCGCCGACCTGCTCGCGGCGCCCGGCGGGCACGTACCGGCCCACCAGGCGCAGGGTGTCCACCTGCGGCAGCGTGGGCAGCAGGGAGCGCTGCAGGACCTCCGCGCGCGAGCGCTGCCGCTCCTCCAGCTGCGCGCGGTGCAGGGCCTGGGCGGTGAAGCGGGCCAGCGCGCTCCACACCTCCTGCTCGCCCTGCAGCACGGCGCGCTCCTCCTGCCACAGCAGCACCAGCGCGCCGAGGGCCTCGTCGCCGACGAGCAGGGGCAGGAACGCGCTGGCGCCCAGCGCGGGCGGGCCGGTGTGCTCGGCGGCCAGCGGGAACGCGGCGCACAGCTCGGCCCGGTCGGCGAACAGGAACGGGCGGTGCTCGCGCACCGCGGTGGGGGCGGGCAGCTCGTCGGCCAGGCGGGCGGTGCGCCAGGCGCGGTCCGCGCCGGGGGGCAGGACGGCGGGGTCGGCCACCTGCAGCCGGTCGTGCTCCTCGCGCACGACGAGCACGGCGGTGGCGCCGCCGAGCTGGGCGCGGGTGACGGCGGCGACGGCGGCCTGCACCTCGGGCACGGTGCGGGCGCCGACGAGGCTGCCGGCCAGGGCGAGCAGGAGCCGTTGGCGCTCCTGCACCAGGCGCAGGCTCAGCTCGGCGGAGCAGGCGGCGGCGAGGTCCTCCAGCACGGCGACCTGCGCGGGCGTCCACGGCCGCGGCCGGCTGTCGATGGCGCACAGCACGCCCACGACGGGGGCGGCGGGGTCGTCCGGGCCGACGGCGCCGTCGGGGTCGGCCACGCGCAGGGGGGCGCCGGCGTAGGCGACGACGTCGAGGTCGGGGATCGCCAGGGAACCGGCGGTGAGGGGGTCCTCGCGGGCGTCGTCGACGACGAAGGTGCGCCCGGAGGTGACCACGTGCTGGCACAGCGAGTGCGTCAGGGGCGTGGCGCGCTCGCTCTGCCAGGGCTCGGGCAGGCCCACGCAGCCGGGGAGGACCTGCCCGGTGGCGCTGACCATGGACACCAGCCCCACGGGGGTGCCCAGGGCGACGGTGGCCAGCCGGGCGAAGCGGTCCAGGTCGGCGTCGGGCCGGGCCGGCAGCAGGGTGGCGGTGCTCAGCTCGTGCAGCGCCTCGTGCTCCCCCAC
>NZ_JAAALM010000173.1 GCF_009906395.1 Kineococcus indalonis | reverse complement strand
GCCGGTGGCGGCCTGCTCGGGGCCGGCGATGGCGGCGGCGTCGGTGACGGCCGCCTCGATCACGGAGGCGGGGATGGTGGAGACGCTGGCCAGCGCGAAGCCGCCGTCGGCGACGGCCGTGGTGGCGGCGATGGCGGCGGCCTCGGCGGGCGCCACGCCCTCGAGGGTGAGGCGGCGCATGACGACCAGGCGGGCCAGGTCGGTGGCGGAGTAGCGCCGGTGCGCGCCGGCGGTGTGCTCGGAGGGGCCCAGGCCGTAGCGGCGGTCCCAGGTGCGCAGGGTGGCCGGGGCCACCCCGAGCCGGCGCGCCACGGCCGCGACGGTCAGCGTCATGCGCGGCGCCGGCGGCGTCGGCGGCGCTCCCTGGGGCGGTGAGGACACGCCGCGATCCTCCCGCGGCCGCGTCGGGCGCGCCACTCACCGCTCCCCCGGACGGCGCACCCGCTCGGCGGGAACGCGCCACCGGGTTGTTCAGCGTTGTTCACCGCTGGTCAGGGGCGCGCGGGGCTCCGTGCGGAAGTTGTTCACAGCGATGTTCACCGGTTGTGCACGACGACGGCCCCCCGGCGGCACCGGTGCCGCCGGCCTGTGGCGCAGGTCACGCGCCCCACTCTTGAACAACTTCCCGCGAGGGCCTTGAACAACTTCTGACGCGGTTGTAGCGTCCTACCTCGTCAGCAAGATCCACCGCCCCGGCGGTCCCCCGAACACCCCGCACCTCAAGGAGCGCACCATGGCCGAGATCTCCCGCCTCCCCGGACCCGTCGCCGACATCTGGGAGTGGCAGCTCATCGGCTCCTGCCGCGAGGCCGACCCCGACCTGTTCTTCCACCCCGAGGGCGAGCGCGGCCCCGCCCGCCGCAACCGCGACGCCGCCGCCCAGGCCGTGTGCGCCGGTTGCCCCGTCATCGAGCAGTGCCGCAAGCACGCCCTGAAGGTGCGTGAGCCCTACGGCGTGTGGGGCGGCCTCACCGAGGACGACCGCGAGGCCATCTACGCCGCCGAGCGCCGCCGCACCCTGCGCGTCGCCAGCTGAGCACGTCCCGGCGGGCGGGGGCCCGCCGGAGCCGGAACGGCGCGGGCGCGCACGCGGAGGTGCGGTGCGCGGCACGCCGCGGCAGCGAGCACGACGCAGGCCCGGTCCCCTTCAGGGGACCGGGCCTGCGTCGTGCTCGGGAGGGGTCAGTGGCCGTGGCCGTGACCGTGGCCGGCGGCCGCCGGCTCCTCCTCCTTCTTGTCCACCACGAGGGTGTCGGTGGTCAGGACCATCGAGGCGATCGAGGCGGCGTTGCGCAGCGCCGAGCGGGTCACCTTGACGGGGTCGATGACACCGGCGGCCAGCAGGTCCACGTACTCGCCGCTGGCGGCGTTGAGGCCGTTGCCCGGCTCGAGGCCGCGGACCTTCTCCACCACGACGTAGCCCTCGTGGCCGGCGTTCTCGGCGATCCAGCGCAGCGGCTCGGTGGCGGCGCGGTGCACCAGCTTCACGCCGGTGGCCTCGTCGCCCTCGCGGCCCAGGCCGCCCTCGAGCACCCGCACCGCGTGGGTCAGGGCGCTGCCGCCGCCGGCGACGATGCCCTCCTCGATCGCGGCGCGCGTGGCGGAGACGGCGTCCTCGATGCGGTGCTTCTTCTCCTTGAGCTCCACCTCGGTGTGCGCGCCGACCTTGATGACGACCACGCCGCCGGCCAGCTTCGCCAGGCGCTCCTGGAGCTTCTCGCGGTCCCAGTCGGAGTCGGTGCGCTCGATCTCGGCCTTGATCTGCGCGACGCGGCCCGCGACCTCCGCGGAGTCGCCGGCGCCCTCGACGATCGTGGTGTCGTCCTTGGTGACGACGATGCGGCGGGCGGTGCCCAGCACGTCCAGGCCGATCTGGTCGAGCTTGAGGCCGACCTCCTCGGCGACGACCTGGCCGCCGGTGAGGGTGGCGATGTCGCCCAGGATCGCCTTGCGGCGGTCGCCGAAGCCGGGGGCCTTGACCGCGACGGCGTTGAAGGTGCCGCGGATCTTGTTGACGACCAGCGTGGACAGCGCCTCGCCGTCGACGTCCTCGGCGATGATCAGCAGCGGCTTGGAGGCCTGCAGGACCTTCTCCAGCAGCGGCAGCAGCTCGGTGACCGTGGAGATCTTGCCCTGGTGCACGAGGACGTACGCGTCCTCCAGCACCGCCTCCTGGCGCTCGGCGTCGGTGACGAAGTAGGGCGAGATGTAGCCCTTGTCGAACTGCATGCCCTCGGTGAAGTCCAGCTCCAGCGCGGTCGTGGAGGACTCCTCGACCGTGATGACGCCGTCCTTGCCGACCTTGTCGAACGCGTCGGCGAGCAGCTCGCCCACGGTCGCGTCCTGCGCGGAGATCGTGGCGACGTGGGCGATGTCGCCCTTGCCGTCGACGTCGCGCGCCAGCTTCAGCAGCTCGTCGCTGACCGCGTCCACGGCCGCGTCGATGCCGCGCTTGAGGGCGGACGGCGCCGCGCCGGCGGCCACGTTGCGCAGGCCCTCGTGCACCATCGCCTGCGCCAGGACGGTCGCGGTGGTGGTGCCGTCACCGGCGACGTCGTTGGTCTTGGTGGCGACCTCCTTGGCGAGCTGGGCGCCGAGGTTCTCGTAGGGGTCGTCGAGCTCGACCTCGCGGGCGATGGTGACGCCGTCGTTCGTGATCGTCGGCGCACCCCACTTCTTGTCGATGACGACGTTGCGGCCCTTGGGCCCCAGGGTCACCTTGACGGCGTTGGCGAGGGCGTCGACCCCGCGCTCCAGGGAGCGGCGGGCGTCCTCGTTGAACGAGAGCTGCTTGGCCATGCGCTTCTTCCTTCCAGGGCTTTTCGCGGCAACGGGAGACGCCCCGGGCACCCGGTGTCGTCGGGCGCCCGGGGCGTCAGGACCTGCTGCTGCTTACTTGGAGACCTTGGCGAGCACGTCGCGGGCCGAGAGGATCAGCAGCTCGTCGCCGCCGTACTTGACCTCGGTGCCGCCGTACTTCGAGTAGATGACCTTGTCGCCGACGGCCACGTCCACGGGGACGCGGTTGCCGTTGTCGTCGACGCGGCCCGGACCCACGGCCAGGACCTCGCCCTCCTGGGGCTTCTCCTTGGCGGTGTCCGGGATGACCAGACCGGAAGCGGTCGTCTGCTCCGCGTCGAGCGGCTTGACGACGATGCGGTCCTCGAGCGGAGTGATGGAGACCGACACTGGGCGGCCCTCCCCTTCTGCGTACTCGGTGCGGATCTGGCGTACTGGTGGGTCGGTTGCGGGGCCGGCGCTCGACCGTCGTCGCGGGTGCCGGGCGGCACCGCCTCGCTGCTGGCACTCCCTGGTGGGGAGTGCCACCGACGCTGGGACAGAAGTTAGCACTCCGGTCCACCGAGTGCCAGGGAGCCTCCCCGGCTGGCACAGTCGGGTCCGTGGACCCCGCCGACGTCGCCGCGCTCACCTCCCCCGCCGGGCGCGCGCTGCTGGACCTGCTGGCCGCCGCCGGCCCCGCCGACCCCCTGGTGCTGGGGCAGCGGCTGCGCCGCGAGGGCCACGACCCCGCCCTCGTCGCCCTGGCCATGACCCAGGCGCGCCTGCGCGAGCGCGCCGCCGCCAAGCTCGGCCCCCGCGCGCACGAGCTGCTGCTCACCCCCGCCGGGGTGGAGCAGGCCACCCGCGCCGCCGTCGCCGCCGAGCACGCCCGCCGCTTCGCCGCCGCCGGGGTGCGCCGCGTCGCCGACCTCGGCTGCGGGGTGGGCGCCGACGCCCTGGCCCTGGCCGACGCCGGCCTGGACGTGCTGGCCGTGGACGCCGACCCCGGCACCGCCGCGGTGGCCGCCGCCAACCTCGCCGGGCGCGCGGAGGTGCGCTGCGCCGACGTCACCGCCGGCGTCACCGACGAGCTGGGGCCCGGCGACGGGGCCTGGTTCGACCCGGCCCGGCGCACCGCGGGCGGGCGGCGCCTGTTCGACCCCGAGGCCACCTCCCCTCCCCTGTCCTTCGTGCTGGCCACCGCCGCCGCCGTGCCCGCCACCGGCGCCAAGCTCGCCCCGGGCCTGCCGCACGCGCTGGTGCCCGCCGGCGCCGAGGCGCAGTGGACGTCCGTGGACGGCGACGTGGTGGAGTCCGCGCTGTGGTGCGGGCCGCTGGCCCGCCCCGGCGTGGCGCGCAGCGCCCTGCTGCTGCGCGGCGGCGAGCGCTTCGAGCTCGACGACGCGGACAACCCCGTGCCGGACGTCGGCGCCGTCGGCTCGCACCTGCACGAGCCCGACGGCGCCGTCATCCGCGCCGGGCTGGTCGGCGCCGCCGCGCGGCTGCTGGGCGGGCGCCTGGTGGACGAGTCCATCGCCTACGTCACCACCGACGGCCCGGCCGGCTCGCCGTTCGCGCGCTCCTACGCGGTGCTCGACGTGCTGCCGTTCGGGCTCAAGGCGCTGCGGCGGCACCTGCGCGAGCGCGACGTGGGGCCGCTGACGGTGAAGAAGCGCGGCACCGCCGTCGACCCGGACGTGCTGCGCCGGCAGCTGGCGCTGAAGGGCTCGCGCCCGGCCACCGTCGTGCTGACCCGGCTGGCGGGGCGGCAGTCGGTGCTGGTGGTGGAGCCGGTGGGCTGACGGGGCGCGCGCCCGGCACCGCGCGCCCGGGGCCCGCTCGGGGTCGTGCGCCCGGGGTCGTGCGCCCGGGGTCGTGCGCTCAGAGCCGCGCGCGCAGCACCAGCGCGTCGACGCCGCCCGGCTGGTAGTAGCGCGCCCGGCGGGCGATCTGCTCGAACCCCTCCGAGCGGTACAGCGCCTGCGCGGGCTCGTTGTCGGCGCGCACCTCCAGCAGCACGTGGCGCGCGCCGGCGGCGCGGGCCGCGTCCAGCAGCGCCCGCAGCAGCCGCCGGCCCAGCCCGCGGCCCTGCGCGGCGCGCGCCACGCCGATCGTCTGCACGTCGGCGTCGGCGCCGGAGACGACGAGGCCGCCGTAGCCGAGGACCTCCTCGCCCCCCAGCGCCACCAGGTAGGTGCGCCCGGGCGCCGCCAGCTCCCCCCAGAACGTCTCCGGCGACCACGCGGTGGGCCCGAACAGGTCCACCTCCAGGCGGTGCACGTCCTGCAGGTGCCACCACCGCGCCGGGGTGAGCACGACCCCGCTGCTGCTCGTGCCCGTCCCGGCCGGCGTCTGGCTCACCCCGGCGACGCTACCGGCCCCCGGCCGCGGGGCTCAGCGGGAGCTGCCCGGCTTCAGCGCGGCCGACTCCTCCCCGCGCACGTCGAGCAGGGTGTTCGCCCGGATCGTGAACCGCTTGGTGCCCCACATCATCGCCGCTGCCAGGAAGGGCATGACGCCCAGCGCGTACAGGCCCGCGTCGTCGGAGCCGAACAGCTCGGCGACGAACGTGCGCAGGTTCGGGGCGACGAACCCGCCGAGGTTGCCCAGGGAGTTGATCAGGCCGATGCCGGCGGCGGCGGCGGTGCCGGCCAGGAACGCCGTCGGGAAGGACCAGCAGATCGGGCCGGTGGACAGGAACGAGCACACCGCCAGGGTGATGAAGAGGATGCCCAGCACCGGGCGCCCGGTGGACCCGGCCCAGGCGGAGCCGAAGATGCACAGCCCCGTGGTGGTGAAGAACAGCGTGCCCAGCACGCGGCGGCGGTGCACCGTGTTCGCCGCCCGGCCGACGAAGTAGCAGGCGAAGAGGCCGAAGAACCACGGGATGGCGGCCAGCAGGCCGACCTCCCAGCCGACGTCGCGCCCGACCAGGCGGGCCACCTGCTGCGGCAGGTAGAACGTCACGCCGTAGACGGCGATCTGCAGGCAGAAGTAGATGACGGTGAAGTACCAGACCTTGCCGTTGCCCATCGCGGCCTTGACGCCGCGGGGCCCGTCCTCGTTCTTGACCTCGTTCTCGTCGTCCATCACCTCGCGCAGCGCGCGCTTCTGCCCCTCGTCGAGGAACTTCGCCTGCTGCGGGGAGTTGGTCAGCAGGAAGAACGCCGCGACGCCGGCCACCACGGCCAGCATGCCCTCCACGAAGAACATCAGCTGCCAGCCGGCCACCCAGTCCAGCCGGTTGCCGATGGAGATCAGCGCACCGGACAGCGGGGCGCCGATCATCTGCGAGAACGGCTGCGCCAGGTAGAACACGGCGAACATCTGCACGCGCACCCGGTTGGGGAACCACTCGGCCAGGAACATGATGACGCCGGGGAACAGCCCGGCCTCGGTGACGCCGAGCAGGAAGCGCAGGACGACGAACGACGTCTCGCCCTGCACGAAGGCGAAGGCGGCCGAGACCAGCCCCCAGGTGATGGCGATGCGCGCCAGCCACGCCTTGGCGCCGAAGCGCTGCAGCGCCAGGTTGCTGGGGATCTCGAAGATGGCGTAGCCGATGAAGAAGATGCCGGCGCCGAAGGCGTACGCCGCGGCGCTGATGCCGCGGTCCACCTCCAGCCCCTCCTCGGCGAAGCCGACGTTGGTGCGGTCGAGGAAGGCGACGACGTACAGGACGACCAGCATCGGCATCAGCCGGCGCGAGGCCTTCGAGATGGCGGAACGCAGCTCGGGCGAGGCGAGGCGCTCGTGGGCCGAGGACGACTGGGGCGACGACGGTGTCATGACCGCTCCACGGTGAGGGGAGCCCCACGCTGGCGCCAGGCGCAGGTGCTGTCAAACCGACCCGCCGTGCTCACAGCAGCAGGTAGCCCAGGGACGCCAGCGCGAAGCCGACCACCCCGATGATCGTCTCCATCACCGTCCAGGTGCGCAGCGTCGTGGGCACGTCCATGCCCAGGAACCGCCCGACCAGCCAGAACCCGGAGTCGTTGACGTGGCTCAGGGCCGTGGCGCCCGCGGCGATCGCCACGACGATGAAGCACAGGTCGAAGGTGGACAGCCCCGCGGTGGCCTCCACCGCGGGCGCCACCAGACCGGCCGTGGTCGTCAGCGCCACCGTCGCCGAGCCCTGCGCCACGCGCAGGCCCAGGGAGATGACGAACGCCGCCAGGATCACCGGGAAGCCCGCGGCCTCCAGGGTGTCCGCGAGCGCACCGCCGATGCCGCTGGTGCGCAGGACGTACCCGAACATGCCGCCGGCGCCGGTGATGAGGATGACCGCGCACACCGGGCCCAGGGCGCCGTTGGCGAGGTCCTCCACCTCGCTCCGGCCGAAGCGGCCCCGGCCCAGGACGACCATGGCGACCAGGACGGTGATGAGCAGCGCGACCGGCGTCTGCCCCAGCAGGCGCAGCACCTGCACCCAGGTGGCGTCGCCGTCGACCGCGCCGGAGGTGGCCAGGGTGTTCAGGCCGGTGTTCAGGAAGATCAGCACCAGCGGCAGCAGCAGCAGGCCCACCACGGTGCCGAACGAGGGCGCGGGGCCGGGCAGGTCGCCGGACTCGCTCGCCGCGGGCGCGCCGGCGCCCGCGGTGGC
>NZ_JAAALM010000172.1 GCF_009906395.1 Kineococcus indalonis | reverse complement strand
GGGCAGGTAGGTGTCCACGAGCACCACCCGCTCCACCTCCTCGCCCGCGTCGGTGAGCAGCTGCGCGACCTCCAGGGCGATGAGCCCGCCCATGGAGTGCCCCAGCAGGACGTACGGCCCGTGCGGCTGCACCAGGCGCAGGTCGCGCAGGTGCCGCCGCGCCGCCGCGCGCACGCTGCGGTCGGGCAGCGCCCTGCTCTCGGCGCCGCGGGCGTGCAACGCCACGACGGCACGGTCCTGGACGTGGGCGGCCAGGGGTTTGAGGGACATCGCCAGCGCCCCGGCGCCGGCGAAGCAGAACAGCGCGGGCGCACCGCCGCCGGGGCGCAGCGCCACCGCGGTGGGGTGGCGCGGCAGCGCCCCGGCCCCGGCCTCCACGCGCCGGGCGAACTCGCGCAGGGTGGGCGCGGCCAGGAGGTCGCCGGCCAGGAGCGCGACGCCGAAGCCGTCCTCGACGCGGGCGAGCATCTCCTCGACCGTGAGGGAGTCCGCGCCGAGCTGCTGGAAGTCGTCGTCGGCGCCCACCGGGACGGGGCCGGACAGCCCGAGCAGCTCGGCCCAGGTGCGCGCCAGCGCCACCTCCGTCGCCCCGGCCGGCGGTTCCGCGGGGCCGCGCGGCGGGACCGGCGGCAGCTGGGCGCGGTCCACCTTGCCGCGCTCGTTGCGCGGCAGGGAGGGCACCGGGACGACGTCGCCGGGCACCATGTACTCCGGCAGCCGTTCGCGCAGCCGGCGCCGCAGCGCCGCGGGGGACTCCGTGGGCTGGCCGGGTTCGGGGGCGACGTAGGCCACGAGGCGGTGGGTGCCGCCCGCCTCGACCGCCACGACGACCGCCTCCGCGACCGAGGGGGAGGCCAGCACGGCGCCCTCGACCTCGGTGAGGTGCACGAAGTACCCGCGCACCTTCACCGCCCCGTCCACGCGGCCCAGCAGGTGCAGGTCGCCGGCGGCGTCGACGCGGCCGAGGTCGCCCATGCGGTAGGTGCGCCGCCCGTCCGGTTCGGTGGTGAACCGCTCGGCGGTGCGCTCGGGGTCGCCGAAGTACCCGGCCGACAGGTGCCCGGCCGTCACGAACACCTCCCCGGGTTCGCCCGGCGGCACGGGCGTGCCGTCGGGGGCCAGCACGCGCACCTCCTTGCCGTCCTCGGGGACCCCGGCGGGCACGACGCCGTCGGGGACCGGCCCGCCGCACACGACGCGGTACCCCGCCAGCGAACCGGTCTCCGAGGAACCGGCCCAGTTCCAGAACTCCGTGCCCGGGCGCACGTGCTCGGCCAGCTGCTGCACGTCGCGCCCGAACACCGCCTCCCCCGCCGTGGTCACCAGCCGCATCGAGGCCAGCACCCGGCCCGGCGCCAGGGTCGCCAGCACCGAGCGCAGCAGGTGCGGGGTGGCGCTGAGCATCGTCAGCCCCTCGGCGTCGACGAGGTCGGCGACGGCGCGGGCGCCGTGGCGGCGCGGGTCGAACGTCCACGCGCAGGCGCCGTTGAGCAGCGCGGTGGCCAGCACCACGGTCCCGGCCGCGAACGAGACGGGCAGCACGAGGGCGACGCGGTCGCCGGGCCCCACGGCGAAGCGCGCGCGCGAGGTGGCGGCGCTGCTGAGCAGCAGGTCGTGGGTCATCAGGACGCCCTTGGGCCGCCCGGTCGAGCCGGAGGTGAACACCACGAACAGCGGGTCCCCGCCGCGGCCCGGCGCCGGCAGCGCCTCGCCGCCGCGCGCGGCGCCCTCCCGCAGCAGCTCGCCGGTCGTGACGACGTCGGGCACGGGGCCGCGCAGCTCCTCCGCGGTGGCCCGGTCCGCCGCCTCGGTGACGCAGGCGCCCAGTCCGGCGATCCCGGCGATCTCGCGCAGCCGGGCCACCGGCAGCTGGGCGTCCAGGGGGACGACGAGCCGGCCGGTGCGCGCCACCGCCAGCAGCGCCACCAGGCTGTCGGCGGTGGCGCCGACGAGCACGCCGACGGGGGCGTCCGCGCGCAGCCCCGGCCGCGACTGCAGGCCGCGCGCCACCGCCTCCAGCTGCTCGCGGGCCTGCCGGTACGTCAGCGCCCCGGCGGGCGAGGCGATCGCGGGGGCGTCGGGGAACCGCTCGGCGAGCTGGGCGAAGCGCTCGGTGAACGACCGGGGCCAGGGCGCCTCCGGCGCCGCCGCGGACGAGCGCGGGTCCGGGCCCGGCGACGGCGCGGGGACCGTCGCGGTCCCGGCCGGGGTGGGGCTGTCCAGGTTCACCATGGCGCCAGCGTGCCCGAGGCGGGGGCCGGCGGGCAGGCACGAACGGCACGACGGCCCGGTTCCCGCCGCGCCCGGCAGTTCCCGGACCGTCGCTGGCAGTTCCCCGACCAGAACGCGCGCCGGGGGCCACCGCCGACCGCGCGTCGCCCACGATCGCGTCGGGGCCGCCGTGCGAGGCGGCGCCCCGGCCGCTCGTGAGGAGACGGACACCCGTGACGAACCCGCCGAACACCACCTCCCGGACGAGTTCCCGGACGACCCGGACGACCTCGCCGGAGGCACCGCTGCCGGCCGAGGCCGCGCGCGTGCCGCGCGCACGCACCGCCGGTGGGGCCCCGCACCTGGTGCTGGAGGCGGCGAGCGGCTCCCGGCGCCAGCAGGAGGTCACCACCGCCGTGCTGGGCGCGGTCCGGCGGGCCCTGGCGGACCCGCCGGCCGACGCTCCCGCACCCGGCGGGGCGTACGTGCTGGTGCGCGTGGACGGCGCCCCCTTCACCGCGGTGTCGCTGCCGCTGCCGCTGTCGCCCGTGCAGGTCGCCGAGGCCGTGGCCGGTTCCGAGCCGTACCGCGGCTCCCCCGGCTCCCGGGCGCGGCGGGCGGCGCCGTCCGGCACGCCCGGTCCGCGCCTGCCGTCGGCGACCGTGGTGGTGCCGACCGTCGTGGCCCGCGTGGCCGAGCTGCGCCGCTGCCTGGACAGCCTGGCGCTGCTGGACCACCCCGACGCGGAGGTCGTGGTGGTCGACAACCGCCCCCACCGCCCGGCCGACGACCCGCTGGAGGCGCTGCTGCGCGGCAGGGCGCGCGTGCGCTCCGTGCACGAACCCGTCCCGGGCATCTCCGCCGCCCGCAACACCGGGCTGCGCGAGGCGCGCGGGGAGGTGGTCGCCTTCACCGACGACGACGTGCGGGTGGACCCCGGGTGGCTGAGGGCGATCGCGCGGCGCTTCGCCGAGCACCCCGAGGAGCAGGCGGTCACCGGCCTGGTGCTGCCGGAGGAGCTGGTGACCGCCGCGCAGCAGCGCTACGAGGAGCACTACGGCGGTTTCGGCGGGCCGCGGACCTTCACGCCGGTGTCGCTGCACCCGGCGCGCGACCGCGCCGGGCGGGTGCGGCGCGGGCTCGTCGACGTGCGCGACGGCTCCGGCGAGCGCGTGCGCACGATCGCCGTGTACGGCGTCGGCGCCTACGGGGCGGGGGCGAACGTGGCCTTCCGCGCCGCGGAGCTGCGCGCCCGCGGGGGTTTCGACGTGGCGCTGGGCACGGGCACGCCCGCGCGCGGCGGGGAGGACCTGGCGGCGTTCGTGCGGGTGCTCAGCGACGGCGGGGTGCTGGGGTACGAACCGGCCGCGGTGGTCCACCACACCCACCGCCGCGAGGTCGCCGACCTGGAGCGGCAGCTCGTGGGCAACGGCACCGGGTTCACCGCGATGCTCACCTCCCTGGTGGTGCACGACCCGGGGCACCTGCTGACGTTCAGCGCGCTGGCCCCCGCCGCCGGCTGGGCGATGGCCCGTCAGACCGCCCGCCGGTTGCGCCGGCGGCCGAGCTCCGGGCCGCCGCCGGCCGGCGGCGGGCCGGGTCCGGTGGACCGCCGCCTGGTGGCCCTGGAGCTGGCGGGCATGCTGGCCGGGCCGTTCGCGTACCTGCGCAGCTGGTCCGCGGCCGCGCGGGCGGTGGCCCGTGGCTGAGGCGGCGCCGGCGGAGCGCGTGCTGGAGCTGCCCGTGTGGTGCGGGGAGCTGGACGTGGCGGAGGTGCCGGCGCTGCTGCCCCGGCCCACCCGCGGCGCCCGCTCGTACCGGCTGCTGGTGCGCGAGCACGGCGAGCCGCTGGGGTACGTGCAGGGGCCGCTGGAGGCGGGCACCTCCGTGGAGGAGCTGTTCCGGCGGGTGCGCTCGGAGCTGCCGCCGCCGGCGCCGGCGGCGCCGGCGGAGCGGTTGCGCGACGTGGCGCAGGCCCGGCGGGTGACGATCGCGGTGTGCACGCGCGAGCGGCCCGCGGACCTGCAGCGGTGCCTGGAACGGCTGCGGGCGGTGCGGTACCGGCCGCTGGAGCTGCTCGTGGTCGACAACGCCCCGGCGAGCCGGGCGACCCGGGACGTCGTGGCCCGCGCCGCGGCGCACGACGCGCGGGTGCGCTACGTGGTGGAACCGCGCCCGGGGCTGTCGCGGGCGCGCAACCGCGCGCTGGCCGAGGCGAGCGGGGAGGTGCTCGCCTTCACCGACGACGACGTCCACGTCGACCCGTGGTGGGTGCACGGCCTGGTGCGCGGCTTCGACCGCCGCCCCGACGTGGGGTGCGTGACCGGCCTGGTGGCCACCGCGGGCATCGGCACGGCCCCGGAGGCGTACTTCGACCGCCGTGTCCCGTGGGCGCACGTGCGCCCGCACCGCTTGTACGACCTGGACGACCAGCGCCTGGACGACCCGATGTACCCGTACGCGGCCGGGGTGTTCGGCACGGGCGCGAACTTCGCGCTGGACACCGCGCTGATGCGGCGCCTGGGCGGTTTCGACGAGGCCCTGGGGGCCGGCTCGCCCAGTCGCGGCGGGGAGGACCTGGACGCGTTCGTGCGGGTGCTGCAGGCGGGCCGCTCGATCTCGCACGAGCCGGCCGCGGTGGTGTGGCACCACCACCGCGCCGACGTCGACGGCCTGCGCCGGCAGATGTACGGCTACGGCTCCGGGCTGACGGCGTTCTACGCCAAGCACCTGGTGGACAGGCGCACGCGCGGGCAGTTCCTGCGCAGCGCCCCGCACGGGGCCGCTCGCCTGGCGCGGGTGGGCAGCGCCTCGCGCAGCGCGGCCTCGGGCAGCTCCGCCGGCGCGGCGGTGCCGGCCGGCGCGGGCCCGGCGGACGGCGCGGTGCGTGCCCGGGACCTGCTGGTGCGCGAGCTGGCCGGCATGGCGGTGGGCCCGCTGCTGTACGCGGCGGGCCGCTGGCGCACCGGGCGCTGAGGCCCCGGACGCGACGAACCCCGGCACCGGGTCTCCGGTGGCCGGGGTTCGTCGCGTCCGGGGCCTCACGCGGGGAGTCCTCGACGCCCGAGGTTCTCGACGCCCGGGGTTCCCCCGCGGCCGCGGTCCCCGGCGCCCGTTCAGGTGGCCAGGGCGTCCGCGAAGCGCACCACGACCGAGACGGCCGCGGCGGCGGTGAGCGCGAGCGCGGCCCAGGTGCACCGGCGCACCGCCGGGCGCGCGCCGCTGCCCCCACCCGGGGCCTCGCTCTGGCGCAGCGCGTCGGCGGTGACGGCGCAGCACACGGCGGCCACCAGCAGCGCGATCCCGAGCCAGCCGGTCAGCGCGGCGGTCACGGCGCGACCCCCTCGGCGCCGGCGGGGGCGGGGACCGGCGCCGCGGCGGGAGCCGGCACCGGGACCGGGACCGGCGCGGGCCCCGGCGGCGGCGCGCTGCGTTCCAGCAGCCACGCGTCGGGGGTGCGCAGCAGCACCTCGTACCCGGCGGAGGCGCCCCAGCGCTCCGCGAGCTGCCACACCCACCCGGCGCCGCGGTGCTGCAGGAGCTGGCCGTAGCGGTCCTGCGTGGAGCTGACCAGCAGGAACCGCGGCGGACCCTCCGGCAGGCACGCCGCGGTGGGGCCCTGCGCGCACAGGTCGGCGTCCAGGAACGCCACGCCGACCTCGGTGATGCGCAGGTACGGCGTCAGCCCGCCGCCGCCGGGCACCCCGACGGCGTCGCCGGGGCGGGCGAGGTCGTACACGCGCTGGGCGGCGAGCGCCTGACCGGGCGGGGTGCGCTCGAAGGAGACGTTCAGCCCGCGGGTGAACACCACCACCAGGCACGCCACCAGCAGCACCGGCACCAGCGCCACGGGGGCGGGCACCCGCCGCGCGGCGTCCGCGGCGCGGCCGCGCACCCGGTGACGAGCCGCCGCCAGCGCCCACCGCAGCGCGACCGCGGCCAGCGGGGACAGCAGGGGCGAGGCGTACAGGAAGCAGCGGATGAGGACCTCGCCGCCGTAGCTCTGCACCAGCAGCAACCCGAACGGCGTCGCGGCCAGGCCCGCCAGCAGCAGCACCACCCGGCGCCGGCGCAGCACGAGCAGGCCCGCAGCGCCCAGCGCGAACAGCGCCGCGGAGGAGGCCACGCGCACCAGCTGCGCGCGCTGGTAGAGCGGGTCGCCGGTCAGCCGCTGCCCCACCCCGGCGTCCAGGGAGGCGCCGGGGCGGCCGATGTCGCCGAGGACGTTCTGCAGGTGGCCCAGCCAGTAGTCCGTGGCGCCGTGGGCGAACCAACCGGCCAGGGCCACGCCGCTGACCACCCACAGCAGCCTCGCGCGGGTCAGGCCCAGCACGGCGACCACGACGAGCTGTGCGGTCAGGGCGACCGGGGTGAGCTGGTGCCCCACCGCCACGCCGACCACGACGAAGCCCACCAGCAGCCAGGTGCGGCGCAGCGTCGCCGGCGTCTCCCCGGCCGGCAGGCCGGGCAGGCGGCGCGCGGCCCCGAGCGCGCGGGCCGCCGGGCCGCCGGTGGTGCGGGGCACGGGTGCGCCGTCGAGCAGGCGCAGCACGGTGGCCAGCACCGCGACGTACCCGACGAAGGCGATCGCCTGCGGGGCGAAGTAGTCCTGCTGGTACCAGTTCGCCAGCAGGTGGCAGAACACCCCCACCCACGCCCAGCGCACCGAGCGGGTGACGACCCGGGCGATCGTGAACAGCCCGGGCAGGGCCAGTGCGGTGTGGAACACCGGCGCGGCGGCGAGGAACACCCGGGCGTCGGGCACCCCGGCCAGTTCCACGAGCTGCGCGGCCGCGGCGAAGAACCCCGGCCAGCTGAACCGGGCGTCGACGCCGCCGGGGACGGTGCCGGTGAGGGTGATCTGCTCGGCGAAACCCACGTGCACCCACGCGACGGGCGGGTTGCCCTGCCCGTCGGCGACGGCGGCGGTCGCGTACGCCGCGCACGCCAGCAGCACGGCGGCGGCGGCCAGCACGGGCGCGTCGGGGCGCGGGCGCGTCAGGGCCCAGGCGGTGACGGCGCACAGCACCGCCAGCGCGGCGACCACGCGCCAGCCGACCACGGGCAGCAGCCCCAGGGCGCCTGCCTCGTCCAGGCGCACGTGCTGCGCGCCGGACCACCACAGCGCCGCCGCGAGCACCAGCGCCGCCGCCGCCAGCACGCGGTGCGCGGTCGGGGCGGCGCTGTGG
>NZ_JAAALM010000171.1 GCF_009906395.1 Kineococcus indalonis | reverse complement strand
CCCCGCCTCCCCCACCGCCGCGGCCGGCGGGGTGGACACCAGCGCCGCGCAGCCCGGCCGCCTGACCGTGGCGGCCGTGCCGGAGATCGCCGTGAAGGTCCCCGCGGCGATCCGCGAGCGCGGCACGCTCGTCATCGGCACCACCGGCAACGGCAACCCGCCCCTGAGCTTCCGCGCCGACGACGACAAGACCGTCATCGGCATCGAACCCGACCTCGCGCTGCTCGTCGCGCAGGTCCTCGACCTCGAACCGGACCTGCAGACCACCTCCTGGGAGAACCTCTTCCTGTCGGTGGAGTCCGGGCAGTACGACGTCGGCTTCTCGAACATCACCGTCACGGAGGAGCGCAAGGAGAAGTACGACTTCGCCTCCTACCGCGTGGACACCCTGGCGTGGGAGGTGCCCGCGGACTCGGGGATCACCTCGATCGACGGCCCGGAGGACGTCGCCGGCCTGACCGTCTCGGTCGGCTCGGGCACCAACCAGGAGAAGGTCCTGCTGGACTGGGACGCGCAGAACACCGCGGCCGGGCGCGAGCCGGTGACCATCCAGTACTACCAGCAGGCCTCCGACACCTACCTGGCGCTGAAGTCCGGCCGCATCCAGGCCAGCTTCGGGCCCAACCCCACGGCCGCCTACCACGCGCTCGTCGCCGGCGACACGAAGATCGTCGGTCTCGTGCCGGGCGGCGGGACGGTCCAGGCCGACATCGCGGCCACGACGCAGAAGGGCAACGGCCTCGTGCAGGCCCTGGCGGAGGCGATCGACCACCTCATCGCCGAGGGCGCCTACGCGCAGACCCTGGAGCGCTGGAACCTCGCCGACGAGGCGGTGCCGCAGTCGCGGGTCAACCCCCCGGGCCTGCCCGAGACCGACTGAGCCCCGGCGCGGACCCGCTCCCCGAGGACGCGGGCCCGGCCGCCACCGCCAGCGGCGCGTCCCGGGCGGGCGACGGCCTGGCTCCTGGTGCGGCCGGGGCTCGCGACGACGCCCCGCTCGCCGTGGGACGGCAGCACCCGATCACCGGGATCGTGCACCTCGCCGTCGCCCTGCCGTGGACGCTGACCGACGCCGGCCCGGTCCGGGCCGCGGGAGCGTCCCTGGAGTCGTTCCTCGTCATCGTCCGCGCCGTGCGGGCCTGGGGCGCGCCCCGTGTCGTGACCGCCAGCACCATCGGCGTCCACGGCTTCGCCTCCGAAGGCGCGCTGACCGAAGAGGTGCCGATCCCCTTCGGGCGCTCCCACGCCATCCCGACGTTCGAGGAGATCACGAGCTCCTCGCCGGCCACCTCTCCGACGTGACCGACGTGGGGATCGTCAACGCACGCACCTGCGGCACCTGGGGTCCCGGCGGTCACCTGCCCGACCCGGTCTTCGCCGCCCCCTCGCTGGCCCACGCCGCAGCCCGGCGCGGCGAAGCCGACCTGTCGGGGCTCGTCGCGCCGCGAGCAACGCCGACGTCGTCACCGCGATCACCTCCGTCGAGCCGGACCTCCAGTGCGAACTCCCCCGGCGGAGCCGGCCCGGTGGGCTGGCTGGAGACCACCCGCCTGCGCGAGGGCACCGGGTTCGGGCCCCGCTGCGACACCGCCGCAGCTGATGCCGACCACATCGCCTGGCTGCGCGCGGGGAACCAGCGCTGACCCCGGCGACCCCCGGCTGCCGTCACCTCGACCCGGCGACGTCACGGGGCGCGAACGCCCGCCGCGGATCACCCGGCCGTCGGTGCCGGCGCCGGCGCCGGTGCGCCCGGCTGGCGGGGCACGACGCCCAGCGGGCGGGGCACGGCCCGCAGCAGCGCGCGCGTGTACTCCTCACTGGGGTCGGTGAAGACCGCCTCGACGGTGCCGCTCTCCACCACGCGCCCGGCGCGCAGGACGGTGACGGTGTCCGCGAACTGGCGCACGAGGGCCAGGTCGTGCGAGACGAACAGGTAGGTCAGCCCGAGCTGGCGCTGGAGGGTGACGAGCACGTCGACGATGCCGGCCTGGACCGTCACGTCGAGCGCGGACGTCGGCTCGTCGAGCACGAGCACGTCCGGCTCCAGGGCCAGGGCGCGGGCGATGGCCACGCGCTGGCGCTGGCCGCCGGAGAGGGCCGAGGGGCGGCGCCGGGCCAGGCGCTCGTCGAGCCCGACGCGGGCGAGCAGCTCGCGCACGCGCTCCTCGCGCCCGGCGCGCTCGCCCACCCGGTAGCGGTCCAGGGGCTCGCGCACGATCCGGTCCACGCGCCACGTGGGGTCCAGCGAGGTGAAGGGGTTCTGGTACACGAGCTGCAGGTGCCGCCGCGCGGTGCGCAGCTGCTCGTGCGAGCGCCCGTCGAGGCGCTCGCCGGCCACGCGCACCTCGCCGGTGTCGGGCGCGTCCAGACCCAGCAGCAGCCGCACGGTCGTGGTCTTGCCCGAGCCGGACTCGCCCACGAGCGCGTGCGTGGTGCCGGCGGCGACGGAGAAGGAGACCCCGTCCACGGCCGGGGCGCCCGCGCCGGGGAAGGACTTCACGACGTCGCGGACCTCGATCTTCGGCGCCGCGCCCGCCGGCGCCGCGGCCGCAGGGGCGCGGGCCGGGAGCGGCAGGCGGTGGCGGTCGGGGTTCAGCGCCGGCACGTCGGCCTGCAGCGCGCGGGCGTACTGCGTGCGCGGCGCCGAGAACACCTGCGCGGTCGGGCCGGACTCCTGCACCCTGCCGCCCCGCAGGACGACGATCTGCTCGGCGCGCTCGGCGGCGACGGCGAGGTCGTGGGTGATCAGCAGCAGCCCGATGCCGAGGTCGGCGCGCAGCCCGGTGAGCAGGTCCAGGACGCGGCGCTGCACGGTGACGTCCAGGGCGCTCGTCGGCTCGTCGGCCACCAGCAGCGCCGGGCGCGGCAGCACCGCCAGCCCGATGAGGACGCGCTGGAGCATGCCACCGGACAGCTGGTGCGGGTGGGCGTCGTACACGCGCCGAGGCTCGCGCAGGCCCACCCGCGAGAACGTCTCCAGGACCAGCTCGCGCCGGGCCCGCGCGTCGCGCTCCCCCGTGAGCGCGGCGGCCTCCTGCGCCTGCGCGCCGATGGTGCGCACGGCGTTGAGGGCGTTGGCCGGGTCCTGCGGCACGAAGCCGAGGGTGCGCCCGCGCAGCGGCCGGAACCGGCGCTCGCTCAGGCCGAGCACGTCGGTGCCCCCCACCTCGACGACGCCGCGGGCGCGGGCGGTGCCGGCGGGCAGCAGCCGCAGCACGGAGCGGGCGATCGTGGACTTGCCCGACCCGGACTCGCCGATGAGGGCCAGGCTGCCGCCGCGCGGCAGGGAGAAGGAGACGTCGGAGACGACCTCGGTGCGGTCGTAGGCGACCGACAGGCCCTGGACCCGCAGCAGCGGCGGGGTGTTCGACACGGTGGTCCTGCTGGTGGGTCAGCCGGTGCCGCGCAGCCAGCGGCTGGTGCGGTTGACGGACAGGACGGTGGCGATGGTGACCGCGGCGGGGGCGTACACCAGCCACGGGGCGGTCGGGTAGTCCTTGCCGGCGGAGACGAGCAACCCCCAGTCCGAGGCCGGCGGCGGGTCCCCGTACCCCAGGAACGCCAGCCCGGCGATCACCAGGATCGAGAGCCCGAACTGCAGCACGGCCAGCGCCAGCACGGTGCGCGAGGCGTTGGGCAGCACGTGGCGCAGCAGGACGTGGGTGCGCGAGCCGCCCTGCAGGAAGGACGCCTCGACGAACACCGAGCGGCGGGTCCTGATCACCTCCGAGCGCATCACCCGGGCGAAGACCGCGACGGCGGAGACGCCGGTGGCCACGGCTGCGTTGATGGTGCGGAACCCCAGGGAGCTGACGACGATGACCGCCAGCAGGAAGCTGGGGATGGCCAGCAGCACGTCCACGACCCTGGCCAGGACCACGTCGACGAGGCCGCCGAGGAACCCCGCGAGCAGGCCGACGGCACCGCCCACCACGACGCCGATGACGACCGCGACCAGGGCGCTGCTGACCGAGGAGGCGGTGCCGTGCACGACGCGCGCGAACACGTCCCGCCCGAGGTGGTCGGTGCCGAACCAGTGCGCCGCGCTGGGCCCCAGCAGCTTCTGCGAGGTCACGCCGGCCACGGGGTCCTGGCCGGTGAACAGGCCGGGCGCCAGCGACCAGGCCACCACGACCGCCAGGACGATCAGGGACAGCACGACGGTCGGCGGCGGGAGCGCCGCACCGCGCCGCCGGGGGCCGCGCCGCCCGGGTGCGGGCGCGGCGGCGCGGACGGCGGTGACGGTTCCGCTCACGGGGTGCTCACCTCCTGCGCGAG
Source organism: Kineococcus indalonis (assembly GCF_009906395.1). Taxonomy (GTDB): domain Bacteria; phylum Actinomycetota; class Actinomycetes; order Actinomycetales; family Kineococcaceae; genus Kineococcus; species Kineococcus indalonis. The sequence goes on along the minus strand of NZ_JAAALM010000171.1, from coordinate 3,125 downwards.
CACCTCGCGCTCGGCGGACGGACGGGTCGGGGGCTTGCGGACCCGCGGGTCCAGCAGCGGGTGGACCAGGTCGGCGACGAGGTTGACGACGACGAAGACGACGGCGGCCAGGGAGACGACGGCCTGCAGGACGGGCAGGTCCTGCGTGGTCACCGAGGACTCCACGAGGCTGCCGATGCCGGTGCGCCCGAAGATGGTCTCGGTGATGAGAGCCCCGCCGAGCAGCTCCCCGACCGTCAGGGCCAGGACGGTGACCACCGGCAGCGAGGAGGGGCGCAGCAGGTGGCGCAGCAGCAGCCGCGTGCGGCCCAGCCCGCGCGAGCGCGCCACGGAGGCGTACTCCTGGCGGGACTCGTGGTCCAGGCCGGCGGTGAGCACCTCGGCCAGCTGCGCCGACACCGGGATGCCCAGCGCCAGGGCGGCGAAGGACGTCGCCCAGGCGGAGTCGGGGTAGATGACGCGGAAAAGGCCCAGCTGCAGCGCGAAGACGTGGATGAGCACCAGGCCGATGACGAAGTTCGGCACCGACAGGAACAGCGAGGGCAGGGCCCGCAGGACCCCCTGCGCGCGCACGGGCAGGTACTGCGTCCCGAACGCGATGAGCACCGCGAGCGCCACGGCCACCGCCAGCGCCGCGGCCGCCAGCACGGCCGTGGAGCCCAGGACGTCGCCGATGGTCTGCGACACCGGCAGGTTGCTGCGCAGCGAGACCCCGAGGTCGCCGGTGGCGAACCGCGACAGCGACTCCCACAACTGCACGAGCACCGGCTGGTCGAGGCCGTAGTAGGCGACGATGCGCGCGACGTCGGCCTCGGTGAACCCGTTCTCCGGGTTGCGCAGCGTGTTCGTCACCGGGTCGCCGGGCAGCACGCTGATGACGACGAACGTCACCACGTAGGCCAGCAGCACGACGACGAGGGCCTGCCCGACGCGCCGGGCGGCGAAACCGAGGTACCCGCGGTCCACGGCGCTCAGCCGTCCAGGTGCGCGGTGTAGTAGTTGGCGTAGGCGACGCCGTTGTAGGTGACGCCCTTGAGCCGCGCGGTCTGCGCGTAGATGCGCTGCACGATCTGCTCCAGCGGGACGTACAGGCCCTGCTCCAGGACGTGCTGCTGCAGCTGGTCGACGGCCGCGGCGCGGGTGTCGAGGTCGACGGCGCCGGCGACGGCGTCGCGCAGCTGGTTCAGCGTCTCGTCGCCCTCGCCGAGCCCGAACCAGTCCTCGCCGCCGTTCGCGCTGGTGAGGATGCTCGCCACGGTGCCGACGTCGATGAAGCTGCGGGTCACCTCGTAGTTGGAGAGTGTCTTGTTGCCCGTGACGCGCTCGCCGTAGGTGACGACGTCGTAGAGCTGCAGGTCCACGGTGAAGCCGACCGCGCCGAGCTGCTGGGCCACGAGCTCGTCGATGGCCTGGGAGGTGACCAGGTACGGGTTCGGGTACAGCGTCACCGCCAGCGGCTGCCCGTCCTTGGCGCGCTTGCCGTCGGCGCCGGGCACCCAGCCGGCCTGGTCCAGCAGCCGCCCGGCCAGGGCGGCGTCGAAGGCGAACTCCGCGGAGTGGTCGGTGGCCTCGGGGACGTTGCTCTGCAGGAACGACTGCGCTGCCTGCCAGTCCGGGGTGTAGACGGTGGAGAGGATCTCCTCGCGGTCGATCGCGTGCTGGAACGCCTGGCGCACGCGGACGTCCTGGAAGGGCGCGACCGAGGCGTTGAGGCGGTAGCCGTGGGCGAAGCCGAGGTAGCGCGGCACGGCGACCTCGAGACCGGCCTCCTGCAGAGAGGCCAGCTCCTGCGGGGTGGCGTTGTAGGCGACGTCGGCCTGCCCGGACTGCAGCGTCGCCGTGCGCAGCGAGGACTCCTTGACGATCTTGTAGGTGATCGAGTCCAGGGTCGCCGGGCCGGTGCGGCCCAGGGCCTGCGGCCCCCAGGCGTAGTCCTCGCGCCGGGCGAGGACGACGTTGTCGCCCTCCTTCCACGACCGCACGACGTACGGGCCGCTGCCGATGTCCTGCGAGAGGTCGGCCTGCTGCTCGGCGCTCAGGGCGATCGTCGCCGGGGAGACGAGGATGGAGCCGTGGTAGCCCAGGGTCGGGATGAACCCCAGGGTCGGGGCGTCGAACTCGACGACCACGGTGGTGGCGTCGGCCGCCGAGGCGGCGGCGTAGGTCTTGGGGAACAGGCCGATGGGGTTGATGCCGGCCTCGGGGCGGCCCCTGGCCCAGTGGTCGAGGTTCGCCACGACGGCCTCGGCGTCCAGGGCGGTGCCGTCGGAGAAGGTGACCCCGCTCTTGAGGTGCAGGGTGAACTCGGTGGCGTCGGCGTTCTGCTCCCAGCGCTCGGCGATCCACGGGCTGACCTGCCCGTCGGCGTCGACGTGGACGAGCTTGTCGGTCACGTGCCCCCAGACGTTGCCCTGGAAGCTGGAGATCGCGCTGTTGTTGGGGATCCAGGTGTCGCCGAGGGAGTCGATGAGGAAGACGACGTCCCCGCCGGCCTGCGCCCCCTCCCCCGCGCCCGACCCGGAGGCGGCGCCGCCGCAGGCCGCCAGCGGTGCGGCGGCGGCGACCGCGCCCAGCGCGGTCAGGACCGTGCGGCGCGAAGTGTTGTCGGTGCTCACGGGGTGCTCTCTCTCCTGCGGTGGTGTTCGGGGCGGGGGTTCACAGCTGCTTGGCGAAGCAGCGGCTGTGCGGGAGGGCGTCGTAGGGCGGGTAGGGGTCCACCGGCGTCCAGCCCTCGCGCTGGTACAGGGCGAGGGCCTCCGGCTGGAGCCGGCCGGTCTGCAGCAGCAGCCGGTCCAGGCCGGCGGCCCGCGCGGAGCCCTCGACGCGGGCGAGGGCGGCGGCGGCCAGGCCGTGCCGGCGGTGCTCGGGGTGCACGTAGACGCGCTTGACCTCGTGGTGCACCGGCTGACCGGGGTGGGCCAGGCGGCGCAGGCTCGCGGTGGCCGCGGGCTCGCCGTCCACCAGGGCCAGCCAGGTGACCAGCACCTCGTCCGCGGCCGGGGCCGGGGGCCGGCGGCGCGGGCCGCCGCCGGGCGGGGCGTAGCGCGGCCCGACCTCGGCGTCCATGGCCGCGCGCAGCGCCGCCACCCGGGGGTCGTCCCAGCCGGTCGCCCGCCAGACGGCCG
>NZ_JAAALM010000170.1 GCF_009906395.1 Kineococcus indalonis | reverse complement strand
CCCCAGCCCCGCCGGGCGCGCCCCTCCCCGGGCACCGCCGCGCGCTCGTCGCCGTCGAGGTGCTGCTCGCCGGGTCCTGCGGTGCGGTCGTCGCTGGGCACGGGGCGACCGTACGACCGCCGGGCCGTCCCCGTCAGGCGTACCGCGGCCCGCCGGTGACGCCGAAGAACTCCTCCAGCGTGCTCACGCCGCGCTCGGCCATGCGCGCCACCAGGTCGGCGCCCACCCACCGGTAGTGCCAGGACTCGGGGGCGTACCCGGTGACGGGGCTGTTGCGCGCCGTGTAGCGCTGCAGGAACCCGAAGGCGCCGGCGCGCTCGGCGAGCCAGCGCGCCTCGTCGGTCAGGCCGAAGCAGTCCTCCACCGCGCACCCCGGCTGCACGGCGCTGCCGAAGTCGATCGCCAGGCCCGTCTGGTGCTCGCTGTGGCCCGGGCGCGCCGACAGGCTCTCGGCGGTCTCGGCGCCGTCGCGCCGCACGGCCCGCTCGTGCACGGCGCGCTGGTGCCCCGCCGAGCGGTACCCGCTGGTCAGGGTCAGCCGCACCCCCTCCGCCCCGGCCGCGGCGAGCAGCGCGGTGAGGTCCGGCGCGACGAGGGCGGCGACCTCCTTGCCGCCGACCGTGGCCAGCGCGGGCGGCACGAAGTCCGGCGGGGTGACCGGGTGCCGCTTGTTGACGACCACCCACGGGCTGGCCGGGTCGCTCGTGGAGAACCCCGGCGGGGGCTCGACCGGCCCGCCGGCGGCGACGGGGGCCTGCAGGACGGGGTCGTGCACGGCGGGGTCCGCCCCGGCCGGGGCCCGCTCGCCGCCGCCCGGGCGGGCGGTGAGCGCGGCCGTGCCGGCGCCGGCCGCGACGATCCCGGCGAGCAGCGCGCGGCGCGCCAGGACCGCGCGGTGGCCGTAGCGGCGGCTGCCGTCGGGCAGGCGGTCGGCGGCGAAGGGCGACGGCACGGGCGCCTCCTGCGGGTCCGGGTCCGCGCGCGCGGACACGCGGATCCTGCCGCCAGGTGCGGTGCCGTGGCGACCTCCCGCGCCGGGCGGGTGCCGCGCAGCGCGGGCGGGCACCCGCGCGGGACCGGCCGGAGCCGGTCCCGCCCGCGGTCCGCTCAGGCGGCCGCGGCGCCCGCGTCCGCGTCGGTGTCGGTGTCGGTGCCGTCGTCGGTGCCGGGGCCGCCGCGCCGACCGCCGGGCCCGCCGGCACGGAGCTCGCGGTCCACGGCGGCGGCCACCGCGTCGGGCAGCTCGGCGCTGCGGGCGTCGGCCTGCTCCCGGGTGAGGCGCCCGTCGGTGACGGCCCGGGCCAGGCGCTCCTCCCCCGCGGCGACGAGGGCGTCGACGAGGGCCTGGCGCTCGACGTCGTGCTCGGCGGCGACACCGGCCAGGGTGGCGCCGTCGGCCTGCAGGGCGGTGCGCAGCTCGTCCTCGGTGACGCCGATCGCCTCCGCGGCCGCGGTGAGGTCGACCACGCGCCCGCCGCGCCCGCCGCCCGGCCCGCCGCGCAGCGCCTCGGAGGAGTCCAGCGTGGTGGCGACCTCGTCGGCCTGCTCCTGCGTCAGCGTGCCGTCGGTGACCAGCCCGGCCAGCGCGTCCTTGAGGCGCTGCAGGCGCTCGCCCGCGCCGGTGCTGCTGGACGTGCCGGTGGTGCCCTCGGCGGCCGAGGCGATCGGCGCGCCCAGCAGCACCAGCCCCAGCCCCCCGGCGGCGACGGCGCCCACGGTGCCTGCGGCCACGACCCTCTTGGTGATCCTCACGGTGTCCTCCTGCTCAGCGGTGCGGGGCGCTCGTGCGACCCGCACCTCCTGTGTCGGCGGTGGACCTGTGGCGGGGCTGTGGGGAGCGCCTGACCGGGCTGGGACCGTGCGCTCAGACGCTCGCGGCGGCCTGCGCCTCGAGGTCGGCGAGGTCCACGAGCAGGCTGGCGGCGCCGTGCAGGCGGTCGCTGAGGGCGTCCACGCCGGGGGACAGGACGGTCAGCTCACCGCGCTCGGCGAGGTCGGCGAAGATGCCGTCGTTGCTGACGACGAGGTACTCCGCGGGGCCGGGGACCTCGGCCGCGGCCTCCAGCAGCACCAGGTCGGCGACGTCGGGGCCGGCCTGGACGGGCTGGGCGCGCCGCGCGAACTCCGCCAGCCACGGCCGGGAGCGCTGCACCGCGCCCACCTGGCCGGCGAGGGTGACGTGGTCGGCCTGGCGGGCCAGCTCCACCACCACGCCGAGCCGGGCGCGCAGCCGGCCGCGCACGGCGCGCAGGTTGTCCAGGTCCACGAGCAGCACGCGGGTCACGCCGCCGGTGCCGGACCACACGGGGTACTCGCGCACGAGGGCGCGCAGCGCGTCGGTGAAGGGGTCGGGGCCGTCGTCGGGGTCGTGCTCGGCGGGCAGGTCGTCGAGGCGGAACCACTCGTAGTCGTCCCGCCAGTCCGGCCCGTCGCCCAGTCCCACGGGGCGATGCTCCCAGGTCCGCGGGCCGGGCGGTGCACGGCGCGCCCCCGCGGGGACGCCGGAGGGCCCGGTGCCCCCGCCGTCGGGCGGGGGCACCGGGCCCTCCTGTGCTGGTGCTGGTGCGGGGGGTGCCGGGGGGTGCCCCTCAGGCGCGCGGCAGGGTGAAGGAGCCCACCAGCTCGTTCAGCTCGCTGGCCGCCGCCGAGACCTCCCCGGCCGTGGCCGCGGTCTGGTTCGCCCCGGCGGTGGTGTGATCGGCCGAAGCGGCGATGCCGGAGATGTTCACCGCGATCTCCTGGCTGCCGGTGGAGACCTCCCCCACGTTGCGCACCATCTCGCTGGTGGTGGCGGACTGCTCCTCCACCGCCGCGGCGATGGTGGCCTGCAGCGCGTCGATGCGCCCGATCACCTCGGTGATCTGCGAGATCGCCCCGGCCGCCGCGCCGGCGTCGGTCTGGGTGGCGTTGATGCGCGTGATGATCTCCTCGGTGGCCCGGGCGGTCTGCTGGGCCAGCTCCTTGACCTCCCCGGCCACCACCGCGAAGCCCTTGCCCATCTCCCCGGCCCGGGCCGCTTCGATGGTGGCGTTCAGCGCCAGCAGGTTGGTCTGCTCGGCGATGGAGGTGATCAGCTTGACGACCTCGCCGATCTCACGGCTCGAGGCGCTCAGGCGCTCCAGGATGGCGGAGGCCTCCGAGGCGTTGGCCACCGCGGCACTGGCCACGGAGGAGGCCTCGGCGGTGGAGGTGGCGATCTCGCGGATCGCCGAGCTCATCTCGTCCCCGGCGGCGGCCACGGTGGAGATGGAGGCGGAGATCTCCTCGGTGGCGGCGGAGACCACCTGCGACTGCGAGGAGGCCTGGGTGGCGCCGGAGGACAGCTGGGTGGCCACCGCGGACAGCTCCTCGGAGCTGGCGGCCAGGGTGGTGGAGGCGGCGGCGATGCGGCGCATGGTGGTGGTCAGGGTGTCCATGGTGGCGTCCACCGCGCCGGCCAGCTGGCCGACCTCGTCGCGCGCGCTGTAGCCCACGCGCGCGTCCAGGCGCCCGTGGGCCAGGCCCTGCACCACGCTCAGGGTGCGGGCCAGGGGGCCGGCGATGCCGCGCGCGACGGTGACGGCCACCGCGATCCCGATCGCGATCGCCAGGGCGCCGATGGCGATGAGCAGGATCACGGCGGTGCGCACGTCGCTCTTGCCCTCAGCAGCGAGGGTGGCGGCCCCGTCGCTCTCGATGCTCGCCAGCGTCTCCAGCTCGTCCATCATCTCCGCGGCGAGCGGAGCCACGTCACTGGTGCGGAAGGCGATGTAGCCGTCCACGTCCCCGGCCTGCGCGAAGGTGACCAGCTCCTGGCGGGCGGAGCGGTACTGCGCCAGCTCGTCCTCGAACGCGGCGCGCTCCTCGGCGGACTCCGGCGAGGCCGTCTGCTGGAAGGCCTGCCACGCCTCGTCCAGCGCGGTGTCGGTGGCCTGCATGGCCTCCACGTTGTCGGTCACGCCGGCCGGGGTGGTGACCAGGGCGGCGTTGGTGATGTCCATGCGGCCCTGCAGGAAGAGCGCTCGGACCTCCCCGACGCCCTCGACGGAGGCCACGCCGAGGGTGGAGAGCTTGTCGAGGTTGGCCTGCGAGGACTGCAGGCGGGAGATGCCCACGCCGACCACGACGGCCAGCAGCAGGCACACGACGCCGAACCCGGCGAAGAGCTTGGGGGCGACCTTCACGTCGCGCAGTCGGGAGAGCACCCTCTCCCATCGGCAGGTGGGCCGCCGGGGTTGACCCTCGCCGCCGGTCCGGCGGGTGCGGTCGCGGCGACTGCTCTAGCGTCGACGCTGTCCCGGTCGCGGCGGCCGTGGTGCTCGAGCTCGGGAGGTGTCGGGGTCGTGGTGGACCTGGTGGCGTCGGCGGGGATGACGGTCCTGGACGACGAGGACGAGCCGGTGCTCGTGCGGGCCGACGGGCGCCCGGTGGAGACCTGGCGGGAGGACTACCCCTACGACCACCGCCTGTCGCGGGCGGAGTACGAGCCGCTGAAGCGGTCCCTGCAGATCGAGCTGCTGAAGCTGCAGAAGTGGATCAAGAACAGCGGTGAGCGCCTGGTGGTGCTGTGCGAGGGTCGCGACGCGGCGGGCAAGGGCGGCACGATCAAGCGGTTCACCGAGCACCTGAACCCGCGCGGGGCGCGGGTGGTGGCGCTGGAGAAGCCCTCGGACCGCGAGTCCACCCAGTGGTACTTCCAGCGCTACGTGCCCCACCTGCCGGCGGCCGGGGAGATCGTGCTCTTCGACCGGTCCTGGTACACGCGCGCCGGGGTGGAGCGGGTGATGGGCTTCGCCTCGCCGGAGGAGTACGAGCGGTTCATGCACCAGGTGCCCCTGTTCGAGCAGATGCTCGTGGACGACGGGATCCACCTGGTGAAGTTCTGGTTCTCGGTGACGCGCGCGGAGCAGCGCACCCGCTTCGCGATCCGGCAGATCGACCCGGTGCGGCAGTGGAAGCTGTCGCCGATGGACCTGGCCAGCCTGGACAAGTGGGACGACTACACCGCGGCGAAGGAGGCGATGTTCGAGCGCACGGACACCTCCTACGCGCCGTGGACGGTGGTGAAGACCAACGACAAGAAGCGGGCGCGGCTGGAGGCCATGCGCGTGGTGCTGAACCGCTTCCCCTACGACGGCAAGGACCCCTCGGTGGTCGGGCGGCCCGACCCGGCCCTGGTGGTGCACGCCCGCTCGATCCTGGAGCCGGACCGCAGGCCCGCGCCGCCGCAGGAGGACTGAGCGCACCGCGCCGGCCGCGGAGGGCCACCGGGAGGCGTCGCGGAAAATGCCCGTCGCGCCGCCCGGCGCGGTGCCACGATCCGCGCGTGGATCGACGTGCGAGGAAGAGCGCACCCCTGGCGGCCGCGGCCGCCCTGCTGGTGCTGCCGCTGACCGCGTGCAGCGGCACGAGCCCGTGCGCGGAACTGCCTGCGCCGAGCGCGGAGCAGGTCGCCGCCGCCTCCCAGCAGGTGCGGGGCCTGGCGGTGGAGGTCGAGGTGGAGCACCGCGGCGTGGACTGCTTCGTGGACCCCGGCGCGCGCCGCTGGAGCCAGGAGGTGGAGGAGGAGTCCTGAGCGCCGCACGCCCGCGGGGGCGCGCGGCCCGGGCTCAGAACGGCGGGGCCGTGGCGCCGGTGTTCTGCAGCAGCGAGCGGCACCCCTCGGAGGTGATCTCCACCAGGTCGACGCGCTCGCCGGTCCACGGGTCCGCCTCGTCGGCCCAGCCCTCGTAGCGGGCGACGGCCTCGTCGCGGTCGGCGGTGGAGGCGAACCGCGGCTCGCGGTAGCCGCCGGTGGCGGCCACGACGTACCAGGTGCCGCCCGGGGCGGGCGCGCTGGTGCGGCCCTGCGGCGCGGGCGGACGGGACGGGGCGGGTGCGGGCTTCTTCAGGGTCGACACGTGCACACCTCCGATCGGGCGACGGTGCGGGGGGAACCACGTCTGCTGCGCAGCATCGCACCCGGGTACGACACCCCCGCCCCGGCGCGGAGGGGCCCGGGGACCGGTCAGCCGCGCAGCGCGCGCAGCACCCGCAGCTCCTCGTCGCCGGGCGGGCGGCCGCCCGCCTCGAGGGCCAGGGCCTCCTCGGCGCCGACGCCGGCCCGCCGGTAGGCCAGCGCCCGCGCCGTGCTCATGACCTCGCCCGCCCCGCGGCCGTGCACGTAGGCGCCGAGGTCGTGCCAGCGCGCGGGCGCACCCCCGCGGTCGGCGCCCTCCCCGGCGCCCTCCCCGGCGCCCTCGTCGGTGCCGGCGCTCCAGCGGTGCGCCTCCGCGCGCGCGTCCTCCAGCGGCCGGACCGGGCGGTCCAGGCCGACCTCGGCGGCCCTGCGCAGGTACTCGCGGTGCACCCCGGCGGCGGCCCGGTGCTCCGCGGTGCCGTGCTCGGCGGGCCAGGTGCCCTGGAAGGCCACCACCACGTCGTCGACCACGTCGGGCGCCGTGCCCGCCCCCCGGTCGGCGGAACGGGCCCCCTCGCTGCGGGAGGCGGTGAAGTCCAGCAGCGGCCCCGGGCGGTGCTCCGCCAGCCACCGCAGCGCCGGGCGGCCCGGCACGCGGACGACCACGTGGGCGGGCACGGGGAGGCCGCCCCCGCGCCGGCGCCGCAGCGCCGAGCGCCACCCGCCCAGCACGAGCACGGTCTCCAGGTCCGCCTCCCGGGCGGTGCCGGCGGCCGCCGCGCGCTCGCGCTCCACCCAGGCCACGACCGCCTCGTCGGGGTCGAGGGGGCGCTGCAGGCCGTCGTGGCCCAGGGTCGCGGCCGCGGCCGCCATCGCCAGCACGAGGTCGCGGTGCGCCGCCGCGGCGAGCCAGCCGCGCCCGTCCACGACCGCGCCCTCCTCCAGCACCGCGCCCCCGCGCACCGGCCGCAGCAGCGCCGGGACGGCCTCCGCGCCGTCACCGGCGACGCCCCGGGGCGCGCCGGGACCCGCGGGGAGTGCCACCACGCGCGCCAGCGTGCCAGGCGGGCCGCGCTCAGGGCGCGGGCGGTTCGCCGAACGGCGCGGCGCCGAAGAGCAGCAGCGCCCGGTGCACCTCCGCCAGCACCTCCACCAGCTCCTTCGCCAGCTCCGTGGGCGGCTCCGTGGGCGGCTCCCCGGGGGCGCCGGCGGTGTCCAGGTGCACCCGGCGGGCGCCGAGCGACTCGCGCAGCCGGACTGCCAGGCGGCGCGCCAGGTGAGCGCCGGTGGCCGGGTCCCAGCCCGCCGCCCGGGGGCGCACCAGCAGCACGAGCTCCAGGCCCGCCGCGCCGGCGGCATCCTGCGCGGCGGGGGCCAGCCCCTCCGGGCGGTGGCCCACCCGGCAGGACCAGCCCGCGCTGCGCTGCCCCCAGGCCAGGTACAGCCCGCCCCCTCGCCAGGACCCGCCGCCGCTGCGCTCCAGCGCGTCGGTGCGCGCGAACAGCCAGCGGGTGCGCTCGGCCTCGACGTGCACAC
>NZ_JAAALM010000016.1:7887-20915 GCF_009906395.1 Kineococcus indalonis | reverse complement strand
ACGCCACGCTGGCTCGGGCGCCGGTCATTGCGCGACCACGTGGCGCAGCACGGGGACGCCTGCGCGTCCCCAGTAGTCGTTGATGAAGTACTCGAGGTCCGCCTCGCTGCCGTGCCAGCGCGCGGGCAGGCCGTGCGTCACGTCGTAGTAGTCCTGGCAGATCTGCGCCTGCTGCTCGCGGTTGAAGTCGGCATAGGTCGCGCCGGCCGCGACCGCGGCCGAGAGCGACCCGTGGAGACTGTTGTAGTCGTAGCCCTGGCCGAACTCCTGCGCGTAGAGCGCCTGCGCCATGTACATCGCACCGACCAGCTCGTACTGACCGACGTGTGTCAGCTCGTGGACGGCGAGCGAGCTGTCCATGGTGTGACCGACGTGGATCACGTGCATGGTCGTCACGGCGCGGTGCTCCGCACCGGCCGTCCCCACGATCTGCTGCCAGACGCTCGTCCCGCCGCCGGAGAACAGCGCGGCGAGGCGCGCGACGATGCTGTTGTGGTCCACGCGGACCAGCGAGTACGGGACGAGACCGGGGGGATGCACCTCCCGCGCGGCGCCGATCTGCTCAGAGTTGAGCGGCGCCAGCCGGTGGGAGCGGGCCCAGAGGAACTGGAGGAACTCCCCGGTTCCGACGGTCTCCAGGGCATGGATGAAGTACTCCCCCGCGAACGCCGCGCCGTCGAGCACGCCTTGCAGCAGGTGGTCCCAGACCGGGTCGAAGCCCTGCCAGTTGACGAAGAGCCCCACGAGGTCGCTCGTCCACTGCGAGACACCGACGGGGGCGGACACGGCGTCCGAGAGCAGCCGGAGCAGGCGCAGGGGCATCGACGCGACGTAGGTGAACAGGTGCGCGGGGATGTCGAACTGGCTCATCAGGACTTCCGCCAGCTGCCCGTGGACGGTCTGCACGAGCGGGTCGACGACCGGTGCGACCAGGTCGTCGACCGCCCGGGCCGCACCGCCGACGGTCTCGAACGCCCCGAACTGCACCGGAGCCCCGGCGTGGACCGCGGGTACAAGCTCGGCGGAGCGGAGCCCGGTGCGGAGCGCGGTCCGTGGCCCGCGCGCGCGTCCACCGGCACCTGTACCGGCACCGGCACTGAGTCCCCCGGCCGAGACGTCGGCGCGCCGCTCGTCGCGGCTGCCTGCCGGATCCGTCAGCCGCCCGAGGGGTCCGCGTCCGCCGGCGTGCTGCTGCTGGGCGACGTGCGCGAGCTCGTGACCGAGGGCGAAGCGACCTTCGGGCCTGCTCAGATCGGGCCAGCCGGAGGAGAAGGCGATCGTCGTGCCGCTCGTCGCCGCGTCGGCGCCGCGGGTGGCGGCCAGCGTCGCCAGCGCGCCGCCGCGGGTGAGGCGCACGTCGTCGAGCGGGACGCCGAGCGTCGCCTCGGCACGACGGCGGAACGGAGCCGGCACCGGCTGCTCGCCGCGCGCACCGCAGCGGGGGCACCCACCGCCGCACGCGCACGGCGCCGCCCCGCGTGCCGGACCGGGGCCCGCGGACCGGATGACCTCGTCGGCGTGCTCGTCGGCGTGCCGGCGCCGGCCGGCGGGCAGGGCGCGGGCCGGCACCACGGCCCGCGCCGCCGCGCGCCGTGGTGCCTGCTGTGCGAGCAGCGCCGCCGGACTCACGTGCGGCCTGCTCCCGGTCCGGGCATCGTCGGGTCCCTCACTCCGGTGCGACCTCCTCGATCGCCTCCTGCGCAGCGGCACGCAGCCGCGACGCCGCTCCGCCGACGAGGTCGGCGAGCCTGTCCTGCGGGAGTGCGAGCAACGCCCGCGCGGTCTCGACCCCGGCGGAGCGCAGCCGTTCGGCGTTCACCGGGCCGATGCCCCTCACGCTCTCGATCATGACATCGACGGACTCGCGCCGTCGCGGACGCGGGCCTTCGGGTCCCCTCGGGCCGCTGGGCCGGGTGCCGCTGTCCGGCTGGACCGAGCCGGTCGGCGCGCGGGGTCCCGTCGCGTCGGGTCCGGTGGGCTCGGCAGGCTCGGTGGGGACGTCCTTCCGCGGTGGCCGTCCGGCCTGCGCCGGGACCTCCGGCGGGGGAGGCCGTACGGGCCGCGTCGGGACGTCCGTGCCCGTGGGCGTGTCCGCCCGGGAAGACGTCGTGGGCACGTGGGTGAACACCGGCCGCACGTCGCGCAGGTCGACCACCATGCGTCGGCGCTCGACGACGACGTCGTGGCGCGCCCGCCGCCCGGTCCCCAGGACCACGGACTCCTTCGGCGCCTCCAGGACGGTGCCGTCGGGATCGGTGACCCGGAGGAGCACCTCACCCCGCGCCAGCGCGTCGCGCCTCTGCTCGTCGATCTCCACCGCGAAGTAGCCGGTGGCGTCGGCGGTCGCGCTGACGCCGAGCGGACGTCCTCGGGGGCCGACGAGCTCGATGACCGCCCCCCGGACGGCGCGCCCGGTCCGGTCAGCGACCCGGCCCTCGAACAGCACCCCCTCGCGGGGTGCGGGAGCCTCGCGGACCCTGGCGATGTCGGCCTGGACCCGCAGCACCGCGGCCTTGCGCTTGCGGACCCGAGCGGCGTGCGCGAGGTCGAGCGATCGCGGGTCGTCCGCGCCGTACCGCGCCGCCACCCGCCGCGCCTCGGTCGCGTAGGCCAGATGCGTCTGCGCCTGGAACCGGGCGAGCCGGTTCACCGTCGTGGTGGTGGCGACATTGACCACGGCGGCGTCCTGCCCGACCTGGAAGTCCGGTGCCACGACCTGACGCCAGACCACGAGGAAGGTGGCCAGCACGTACTGCGCCTTGGTGGGGCCGCCATCGCCCTCGGGGCAGAACTGCGTCGAGACCACCTGGTTCGGGTGCTCCACGAGCGGGACCGTCCCCCCGGAGATGGCGATGATGCAGTGGTCGCCCTGGTTCTGGGTGGTGGTGTTCATCGCCCGCGCGCTCGCGCTCGCCGTGGTGCCTCCGGCGAGCGTCAGGGCGGACATCGCCACCGCGGTCGCCCGCTCCCGGAACCGGCTGCCGGTGACGCGCACCGAGTGCGCGATCCCGAGGAGGTTGGTGAACGTCAGGTCCGGGCGGAACATGCCGCTCTGGTTGCCGTCGTAGCCGAGGTCGTCCGCCGTGAGGATGAGCTGCGAGGTCCAGGCGCGGTTCTCCGGGCCGGTGCGCACCTGGTTGGAGCTGAACAGCGTCTCGCCACCGGGGAGCATGAGCTCGACGGCGTCCTTGTACGCGCGTCCCGACGTCGTGAACCTGGGCCTCCCGGGGCCGGCGAGGTTCGTGAAGTCCCGCGCCTCGGACGGCGACCGGGAGTCCTGGAAACGGTGGATGCCCCCGAGGTTGACGATCAGCACCGCCCCGACGAGCTCGTCGAACACGCCCCACGCCCCCTCGTGCTCGGCGTTGAGCGTGTTCCCCACGCAGCTCACCGGCCCGTACGCCAGTGCGGTGATGGCCCGCCCGGCGGTCTGGTCGACGACGTTGTCCCGGACCACGAGCGCCGGCTTGCGCAGCCCGTCGTCCGTGGCGCCGGCCAGCACCGAGGAGGCGAGCCGGACGACGATGCCGCCGCGCAGGCCCTCGCTGCGCAGCTCGCGGTAGCTCGCGCCGACCGGGCCGTTCTCCGTGATGCGGTTGCCGGCGATGACGACGTCCTCCCCGTAGCCGAGGAAGATTCCCGCGGACGGGTTGGCGGCGTCGGTCCCGTTGCCGGTGATCTCGTTGCGCTCGATGGTCAGGCCCTCGACGGCCGCGAGGGAGATGCCGCCGTGCGCGACGACGCCGGCGAGCCGGCGCATCTCGTCGGTGAAGACGATCCGCAGGTTGTCGACGATCCGGTTGTCCCGCACGACCAGGTCGCGGACGAGGTCCGTGGTGGAGAGCAGCTCGGTGGGGGCCAGCGTCGCGGAGAGGGTCTCGGCGAGGTCGTCCGTGCTGCCGTCCGTGCTGCCGTCCGGACGCGGCCCGGCGACTCGGACGGGCGCGCGGAGCCCGAAGCCGATCCCGGAGAGCCCCATCTGCTCGATCTCGTTGTCGAGGATGCGGATCGTCGTGAGGAAGCCGTCGGCGGTCTCGTCGGGCTCGTCGGACGTGCGGCCGATCACCACGACGTGGACGGGCCGCTGCTCCACGGTCGTCCGCCGGATCTCGAGGACCTCGTACCCCGGCTCGACGCCGAGCATGTAGACGCCGCGTCCGGCGTCGATCTCGACCTCGCCCGCCTCGTCGGTCAGCCCGTGGTAGAGCGCGTCGCCGTCCTCCCGGTCGTGGAGCGTGAGGGTGTGCTCGACCGCGGGGGTGCCGTCGACGAAGCGCACCTGGGCCAGGAACCCCCCGTCGGTGACCTGGACGACCGGGCCGCGTACCGGCTCCCCGTCACGGCGACCGCCGGCGGGGGCGGGGTCGCCCGGGACGGCCCCGCCGAGCATGATGCCGTGCCCGATCCCGCCCGCCACGCGGTTGCGGCGCAGCTCCACGCGTTCGGAGCCGGCACGGACGTGGATCCCGCCGAGCGCCTCGTACGGCTGCGTGGGAGCGGCGGCGGCCCCGACCCCCGCCCAGACCATCTGCGCGTAGATGATGAGGTGACCGACGTTCGCCGCGAGGTCGTCCTCGTCGAAGCACGGGTCGGCGGGGTCCGGCTGGTCGCCGTTCCCGCCGCCGGCGTCCTCGAGGGGCGGCGCGGCCTCGAAGGGCCAGACGCCGGCGCGATTCCCCTCGAGCAGCGCGCCGGTGGCGTGCAGGGAGATCGTCGAGACCCCGGCCGGCTGGTCGAGGAGCCAGACCTGGTTGCGCAGGATCCGCACGTCGCTCGCGGTGTCGACGCGGATGGCGTGCGTGAGCGCGAGGATCCGGCAGTCCTCGACGGTCACCTCGCGCAGGGACGCCGCCCCGGCAGCCAGCTCGATGCCGGTGCCGAGCGGCGCGATCACGTCGACGCCCTCGACGGAGATGTCCTGCCCGCCCGCGACGCGGATCACCGGACGGTCGGGGCCGGTCGCACGCGGGACCAGGAAGGTGCGATGGCGGCAGCCGGTGATCCGGATGCCGAAGCGGCCGACGAGCTCGAGGTTGGCGGCGTGCACGCCGGGCAGCAGACACAGCTGGCCGCCGCCCGGCGGGAGGTGCTCGGCGGCCTCCTCGAGGGAGTTGAAGTCGCCGAAGGTCGTCACCCCGTTGCCCACGAGATGGGTGCAGCACACCTTCTGGTTGGTCAGCGGCCGGAACCGGTTGCGGCAGTCCTCGATCTCGCCGCCCTGGCCCGTGTCGCCGGCGCCGGTCCAGGTGATCTCGGCGAGCGGCACCCGGCTGATCTCCGGCCCGAACGGCGCGGCGTCGTCGACGAGCACCTCCGGGTTGCCGATCTCCCCGGCGCGCACCTCGAACGTCCACCACGAACCCGGGCGGTAGGTGGCGCCGGCCGGCGCGTCGAACTGGAGCCGGATGCCGTCGCGGAGCATCACCGGGTTCGTCGCACCGGCGAAGTCGCCGACGGGGGCGATGCCGTTCCAGAGCCGGAAGAACACCTGCTGCCCGGCGCCCGGGAGCGTGCCGAACGTCGCCGGTGCCGTGAGGTCGAGCTCGCCCTCCGCGTTCAGCGTCGCGATCGTCCCGTACGTGACGCGCCGGTACCCACGGTCGACGTCCAGCTCGACCGCCTCGAGGTAGAACTCCGTCAGCCCGGAGCTGAGGATCGCGGCCCGGTTGGCGACGATGTCGACGTGGGCGTCGGCGCCGCCGTGGAACTGGCCGCGACCGACGAGCCCGCCGTTGACTCCGGACCACACGAACATGGGCGCGCCGGCGGTGGTCCGGGCGATCTCCACGCGGTAGAGGTTGTGCTCGAGCCCTTCGTACCCGCCGCCCTCCACCACGGGGCAGTCCCCGCCCACGACGGTCGGTGGCAGGAGCGAGACCGTCAGCCGCCCGTGGTCGGACAGGTCGTCGTCCAGGCGGGCGCCGATGGTCGTGCACGTCTCCCCCGCCGCCAGCCGCAGCAGCCGGACCGCGGTGCGGGTGACGACCCGTTCCGCCGTGTCCGGACCACCGAGGGCGGGCTCGATCAGCCGGACCGGGTCCTGGAAGGCGTTGAGGGCCTCCAGGCGCACCTCCAGGACGACGGCGTCGCGGACGCCGTCGGCGATCTGGTCCGTGCCGGTCCCGGCCGGGTTGTGCGGCGGGGGCAGGTAGTCGGCGCGGCGGACCACCGGGGCGCCGGGCGCGACCGGGTCGCCGGCGAGGATCGTGTGCACGCCGTCCGCCCAGGCGCGGCCGGCCCGGAGGCCGACGAGCACGTCGTCCCCGTCCACGACGGCGCTGACCACCTGGTACCCGTCCGGCTCGGCGGCGGGCACCGCCAGGACGTCGGCGCCGATGACGTCGCGCGCCGCGGTGCGGCGCCACGCGAGCGCGATGGCCTCGCCGTCGGTGAGGTCGGCGTCGCTGAGGAGGCGCCCCTGCTGGTACAGGACGCCCTGGTGGCCCTCCGCAGGGTCGAACCGCCTGGTCGAGAAGTCACCGTGCATGAGCAGTCTCCACTACGTCAGAGGGAGGACCAGGGCACGAACGCCCACCGGCATGAACTCGCGCAGCCGGACGTCGAGGTTGACCCACTTGTGCGCCTCGAGGAGGAAGCCCGTGGCGCCCATGGCGTCGTCGCCCGGCCCCCGGTCCGTCACCTCGAACCCGGTGCCACGCGCGAGCTGGACGTAGCCGGGCTGCCCGTGCCGCGCGCTGGTGAGCACCACGGGCGTGCCGGGTGCCGACACGCACGCGTGGTGCGGCGGCAGGTGGTCGCCGTCGCCGGAGAACCAGCAGTGCCGGAGACAGCCGACCTGGTGGTTCCAGGCGTCGAGCCGCTGGGCGAAGATCCCGCCGGACCCACGCACCTCGCGCACGGACATCCGGCCGAGCACCGTCACCCCGCGGACCGACGTCACTGCCGCGTGGGACTGGCCCGCCGAGGCGGGCCCGACCGCCGGGCCGTGCGCCACGGGGTCGCCCGGCCCGTCCCCGGCGTCCACGACGCTCTCCTGCAGGTGCAGGCGGTAGCCGTCATCGACGGCGAGGGAGCCGACGACGCTGCGGCTCACGACGACGTCCGGGGTCGGTGCGAAGTCGTCCGCGTCGTCCGGGTCGTCGAACCCGTACCCGTTCATCAGCCGCATCGCGGCCCGCATCGGCGCCCGGGTGCCGTCCCGCTGGAGGTGACCGCCCGGGTCGAGGGTGCAGCCCTCGACCTCGAGCCTGGCGACGGCGGCGCGCGCCACGAGCGGCTGCGCGGCCCCGAGCGCGGGACCCCCGGTGACGACGAGGCCTCGCAGGTCCACCGACACGGTGGCGGCCTCGGGGGCGGCCGGGTCGAGCGGCCGGAACGCCAGCGGGGAGGCCAGGCGCAGCACGGGCCGGGTGCCGCCCACCGCCCTGACCGTCAACGGGTGGGCCAGACGCACCGCGGCGATCCCGCCCTCGGTGAAGGCACCCGCCAGCACGGCCGGGTCGAGGTCGTGGACGAGGGAGTCGCGGATCTCCACGACGACCGGCCCGGTCTCGTCCTGGAGGTCGTCCAGCGCCTGGGCGAGGGTGGGCGCGGCGGGGTCGAGCCCGTCGACCACCCGCAGCACCGACCCGCCGGGGGGGTGGTCGCGGGAGACGGGATGCGCCCCGACGGGCCCGACGGCCCCGTAGGTGTACCCCACGTACCCCCGGGCGCTCGGGCTCCCGGCAGGGTCGGTGACGAGGAGATCGACCTGCGCCTGGGTCGCCAGGCCGACGAGGAGGCGGCCGATGACCGGGTCGACCACGAGGTCGAACGCGGCGAGCTCGCCGTCCAGGCCGGTTTCCCACGCGCAGAGGTTCGCGCTGCGGACCCGCCACGCGACGCCGTCGAGCACGCCCTCGGGGACGTAGAGCTGCAGCCCCACGTCGCCCGTCTCGAGGCCCTCCGGCCCGGCGGCCGTCTCCGTGAAGCTGTCGACGCGCACGTACGCGGCCGGGTTCCCCGCTTCGCTGCCCGACTCGAGGCGGGCGGGGAGGATCGGCGCGCCGACGGCGTCGGGTGCGGTGAGCGGATGGGTCCCGCCGGTGGCGGGCTCGGGCTGCTGGTCGGTGTTGAAGAGGCGGACGGGCCGGTCGAGGGGGTCGAGGTCCAGCCGGACGGCGAACCGTGCCCGGGTGCTGCCCACCGGTGGCGCCCCCAGGTCGGTCACCCCCTTGAGGAGCGGCCGTGTGACGGCGATGCGGTACGCGGCGAGCCGCCAGAGCCAGATCGCGAGGTTGGGGAGGTTGACGTGCCGCGCGCCGTCGTCGGCGCGCTTGACGTCGGGAGTGTACGCGAACGGGTCGAAGGCGGTGCCGGCCAGCGCCAGCATGGCCGGGTCCCGGACCGGGACGGTGCCGCCGCGGCGCGGGGTGTGCGGCGTCATGGTCGGCGCGCCGTGCGGCGGGCGACCCCCGGCGTCGGGCCGCTGGTGGTTGAGGTGCTGTGCCCAGGCGAGGTTCGGGCGGAGCTCCACCGCCCGGCACGGCCAGCCGGTGAGGTTGGCGGCGAGCCGCTCGATCGCGCCGAGGGTGCCCTTGCGGCGGCGCAGCGCGATCGTGTCGGCGACGTCGGCCCGCACGGTGCGCGGATCACCCTTGAGGTGCGTCGTGCCCAGGAGGTCGGCGAGGTAGGGCACCACCCAGTCGTCGCACGTCTCGATGAAGTGGTCGTCGTGGAGGGCCTGGATGCTCTCGTGGACGGCGCCCAGCATCTGCTCCACGGCGCCGAGGTAGGCAGCGAGCTGCCCGGGTGGCAGCTGCTCGGCGTCGCGGGTGCGGTAGATCTCGGGCAGCCGTGCGTAGAGCGGGACGCGGGTGGTCATGAGCAGGCCCCCTGGACGTCGGGCGGGGCGTCCTGGAGCGTGAGGGCCCCCAGCGTGAGGGAGAGGATCTCGTTCGCCGCCGGGAGCACCTGTGCCAGGAGCGGCCGCGGTGCTGCCGGCAGCGGGAGGGCCCCGCCCGAGCGGGAGGCCGTGGGCGAGAACATGCCCAGCGCGGTGACGTGGGCGAACGTCACACCGGTGACCTGCTGCGCCGAGCCCTCGATGCGGCTGGCGTACTCCGCCGCGCCGAGGCTGCGGGACCTGGCGGCGAAGAGCCCGGACGCGACGGGCACCGCCAGGTCCCCGGGCACCGCGGTCGGTGCGGGGGTGTCCCGCGGTGCCAGGGCCGCGACGATGCCGGCCTCGACATCCTCGCGCAGGTGGCGCGCGTCGAGCCCGTAGCGCAGGTCGAGGAAGACCTCCCGCAGGAACGCCTGCTCCACCACGAGCGGGAACCGGTCGGGCCCGCGGCACCGCTGGTAGCTCGCGATGGTGGCACGCACCGCCTCGAACTCCGCTTCCCGCCCCTGCTCGAGGAGGACGAGCAGCAGGACCGTCGGCACCGCGTCGACGACGTCCCACCTCGCCCGGACGCGCACGACGCCCGGGACGGTGAGGAGCTCGGTCTCGTAGTCGGCGAGGCTGACCAGCCGGTCGAGGCCCTGGACCTTGCCCGGCGCGACCTGACGGGCGTGGTCGCCGGGCTCGCGGTCGGTGCCGCCGTGGACCCCCTCGGGCATGGCCAGCGTGGTCACCTCGGCGATGCGCTGCGCCGACGACGGCGTCGTGCCGGGCTTGAGCGGGCCGCGCGAGCCGGCGCCGGTGCGCAGGGTCGCCGCGACGTTGCCGATGCCCGACGGCAGGCGGGCGCCGGTGAGCCCGTCACCGAACTGGACCCAGCCGTTGCCGTCCGCGTCCTCCCGGACGACGTACACCTCGGCGTCGCCCGGCTGCCCGAACAGGCTGGGCACGCGGGTCCAGATCCGGTCGGCGACCTGGACGGCGAGCTCGGGGACCTGCGGAGGCGTGGCGCCGGGCGCCAGGTGGTGGGTCGGCGGTCTGGGGAGCTTGAACGTCTGGAACACGGCGCGGGCGTCGCCGTTGCCGAGCACCCCGGTCGGGACCGCCTTGCCCTCGGTGACGTCGACGAGGTTGCCGAGGACGCTGACGGTCGGGGCCTCCTCGTCGAACGCCTCGCGCGGGAAGTGGGGCGGGGCGTCGAAGGAGACGGGCCAGGTCCGGAGCGCGGTCCCGCCGGCGAAGTCGCCGCGGTCGTTGACGACGGTGAGGGTCTGGGCGGCGGCGTCGGTGGTGCGCACGAGGGTGACGCGGCGCCCGGCGAGCTCGGCGGCCTCGGCGGCGGTGCCGTAGAACCACAGGGCGTCGGTCCCGCTGCTGAAGGCGCCCGTGTCGCCGGTGGCCTGCGGGCGGAGGGTGAGCGCCGCGCTCGTCACCTCGTGCACCCGGTAGTCGCGGATGTCGGCCTCGACGGCGAGGCCGGTGTGGCGCACCAGCGCCGCTCCCATCCGAACCGTGGTGACGGGGCCGGTCCAGGCCGCGAACCCCATCGAGGTGTGCCGCAGGTGCGTGATGGTGCGGCGCACGGCGAGGTCGCGCACCACGCTGCCGAGCTTGATGCGGGCCTCGACGACGACCGGGGCCCCGACGAGCAGGTCCCGGACCTCCTGGTCCAGCGGGATCTCCGCGGCGGGCAGGTTCCGGTCCGCGGACGTGGTCGCGCAGTCGTGGTGGGGGTAGACGTGCCGGAGGAATGCGGTGGTGTGCTGGCGCGCACCGGTGATCGTCGTGCCGTCCAGGATGTTCCTGGTGAAGGTGGGCCCCGCGGCATGGCCGACGTGCCGGAACGTCCGGCCGAGACGGTAGGCGGTGATCGGGGCGGTCCAGCTGCGCTGGAGGTCGGTGGTGACGTCGACGAGCGTGCGGTCCAGGACCCGGCGCACCCCCGCGACCTCGAGGACCTGCGAGGTCTGCTGGACGGCGGTGAACGCCGTCCCGGCGGACTCCCAGACCGGTGGGTCGGCCAGGAGCATGAGCCTGTCCCCGGCCCTGAGGCCGAGGGCAGCGACGGCGCCGGCCGCGGCCGAGCCACCGACCGCGGTGAGCTCGACGGTCCGCGCGCCGGCGATGACCCATCCCGCGCGGTGGCGCGCGCGGTACAGGTGGAACCGGGAGAGGTGGGGCCAGGCGAGCAGCTCCGCGGCGGTCTCGAGCTCGGTGGGCCGGGCGGCACCGTCGAGGTCGGCCTTGACCGGCCAGCGGGCCGGGACGACGACGGGCCGGGTCCCCCGGACCTCGACGGCCAGGGTCCCGAGCCCGCCCAGGGCCGGTGCGGGCCGGTACCCGGTGAGGCGGACGAGCTCGGTGATGCTCTCCCGCCAGGTCGCGGTCCGCAGGAACGCCTCGTTGGCGTAGCGCTCCTGGTAGAAGGTGAGGATGTCGCCGAGGATCGCTGCGCCCTCGAGCAGGGCGATGGCCGGGTCGTCCGCGCCGCGGTGGGTCCAGGCCGCGAGGGAGACCTCGCGGTCGACCTGGCGGACCATGGCCTCGACCATGTCCGGGTACTCACCGACGCGGTACCCGATGCGTGACAGGGCGGCGCGGTTGACGGGACGCCGCGGGTAGGTGGAGGCGTCCGCGACGAGGGGGTCGCAGTCGCCCCTGGTCGTGCTCATCGCCGCCCCCCGCGCAGGTCGAAGGTGAGGGAGCCGAGCTCCATGTGGTCGGGGTCGTTGCGCACGAGGACGATCTCGTCGAAGGCGGTCTCGAGGATCTCCCCGGCCGGCGGGGCGGCGGAGGTCTGGCGCCGCACCTCGATGTCGACGACGTGGTCGACGCCCTCGACCGCCATGAGGCGCCCGGTGATCTGGCTCCGGTGCAGGGGCTGGCCGAAGGTCCACCGCGCGGGGTGGAAGAAGCCCTGCTCCCCCGCCGCCGTCCAGCCGTCGGAGAACGCCTCGTCGAGCTCGGCGCGCACGTCCTCGGGCCAGACGTCGTCACGCAGGCAGACCCTGCACGTCACGGTGAGGGGCGCGAACCGGGGCGGACGGATCTCGAGGTCCTCGCCGATCAGCCGCACGGCCTCCAGGTGCGCCGCCGCCGCGGCGGCGAGCTCGTCGGACAGCTCCGTGGTGTCCTGCGGGTCGAGGACCAGACGCACGGTGCGCCAGCTCCCGGTCCACGCGTACGACGCCGCCGCCCGCTGCACGCCGTCGACCTCCTCGGCCCGGGCGACGTAGTCGGCGAGGGTCACCGCCCGGAGCTGGTGGGCGCGGTACGCCTCGGGGGCGTTGCGCAGCACCTGCGCGAGCGGCTCCGGGTCCAGGCCGTCGGTGACGTCGAAGGGGTTCGTCACCGCCTCGACCGCTCCGGCGAGCGCTCCCGGGAGCGGGCCGAAGGCCGTGATCGTGCCGGCACCCACGTTGCCCGCCGAGCCGCCACCCACCTGGTAGTCGGCGTGGACCACGGACCCGGTCGGCAGGACCCGCCCGTTGACCCCGTTGCCGAACCGCAGGCGGGACTCCTGGTGCTCGTCGGTCTCCACGGCGAAGTGGTCGCCGTGCTCGGCGGAGTCGTCGCTGTGGACGAGGGAGGGCACCTCGTCCCACGAGTCCTCCGCGCCGCCCGGCTCCTCGACGGTGACGTGGAGCGTGGACCGCGGCGCCACCTGCCCGCCGGGGGTGAGGGGCAGGTACGCGAGCGGCGTGAGCTCGTGGGGCAGGTCGGCCAGCACCGCCCGCGTCTCGCCGTAGCGGACCTGCGGCGCCCAGTGGCGATGCACCTCGACGGGGCCGTCCGGCGGCAGCTCCGCGCCCGGCGTGTGGAAGTGCACCCGCACCGGCAGGCCGTGGTGCAGCCTCACGAGGTTGCCCGAGAAGACCGAGACGTCGTCCACGGGCCCGCCCGGGCACGTGGTCGTGAAGGCGTGGTCGCGGCGCAGCGCGTCCCGCGCCTCCCACCTCACCCGGACGACGTCCCGGCCGGCGAGCGGGTCGCGGACGACGGTGGCGTCCACGAGGTGGAGCAGCTGGCGCGCCCGGCGGTCGTACCCGGGCGGGCGGCCGGTGCGGGGGTTGAGCAGCTCGGCGACGACGAGGCGCGTCAGGACGTGGTCGTTGACGGCGTCGGCGACCTCCTGGGCGGTGAGGAGCCCGGCCGGGGCGGCCGGCGTGGGTGCGGGCACGAG
>NZ_JAAALM010000016.1:0-7877 GCF_009906395.1 Kineococcus indalonis | reverse complement strand
GGCACGAGGTCGGCGCTCGTCGCCCCCGCCGGCAGGGCGGGCTGGGCGCCGGCCCAGGTGTGCAGGTGGAAGCGGTTGAAGCCCGGCGCGAGGGTGGTGCGCTCGGCCGCGGCGAGCCGTGCCTCGCGGGTGGCGAACACCTGCACGTCGCCCTCGGCGTCGGGGCCACCCGTCCAGGCGACGAGGTCCTCGTCGAGCGTGAACGGCGCGGTGCCCTCGGTGACGGTGACCAGCGCCCAGGTGGAGGACTGCTGGCCCTGGTGGACGTGGTAGTCCATCAGCCGCGCGTGCCGGACGAGGGCGACCCGGGTGCGGGCGGTGGCCAGGTACGCCTCGGCCATGACCCGGTCCTGGTGGTCGGAGAGCTCGTCGGCGGCGGCGGCGAACAGATCGATGAGCACCTGGTCGAGGTCGGCCTCCGAGGTGACCTGCCAGCCGGGGACCCGCTCCATCATCGCCGCGACGAGGACGTGCCGGAAGCTGTCGTAGTCCTTGGCGAGGTAGTCGATGACCGGTGCGGCCGGCCGTGGCGCCGCCGGTGCCGTCTCCGGCGCGCAGGTGGTGAAGCAGCCGGGCCGGAACTTGAACGCCAGGCCGGCGAAGAACGGGTCGATGCGGGCCGGGTCGAACGCCAGCTCGAGGGTGTAGGTGGAGTAGTCCCCGACCGGCTCGAGGGTCAGGCGGAGCGACCCCGGCCCGGGCCCCGCCGCGACCGCGGTGCACCGGACCTCGCCGGCACCGCGCCCGGCCCGGATGCGGTGCCCCCCGGTGACGGGGAAGACGTCCGCGGGGTCGGTGCTGCCGCCGGCGACCTCGGCGAGGACGTCGGCCACGTGCAGGTCGTTCACGAGGTGGAGCTCGAGGAAAGCCCTTGTCCCGGGGGGGTCGATGCCGACGATGGCGGTCTGGAGACCGTTGAGGCCGGCGGCCTCGAGGTCCCGGGCGCGCTCGTCGACCGCGTCCTGGTCGCGGATCGGGGCGAGCGTCTCCTGCCGCACGACGTCACCGCCCCTGGCGCTGGAAGCGGAGCACGCGGCTGTCGGGCGTGCCGGCCGGCCGGAACGTCACCACGACGTCGATGCGCTCACCCTCGAGCTCGACCTCGAGGGCCTCGACCGTGAGGCGGTGGCCGAGCCAGCGGGTGAGGGCCTGCGTGATGCGCGCCTTGGTGACGCCGCGGAGGGCGTCCGAGGCCGGCTCGAAGACGAGCCGGCGCACCCCGCCGCCGAACTCGGTGGCGAAGGGCCGCTCACCGGGGTCGGTGAGGAGCAACTGGAGGACCTCGTCGCGCACGTGGTCACCGTCGGTCGCGGGGGTCGTCGTGCGCCCGTCGGGAGCGATCCGGAACGGGAAGGCGAGGTGCCGGCCGGCGGTGCCCATCAGACCCCCTTCACGGCGCTCTGCGTGCCGGCGACGACGGCCGGGCCCTGGGGGACCTTCGCGCCGGACAGGCACAGACCGCTGCTCGTCTGCAGGAGGGGGGCCGCGCCGCCCACGGCGGAGTCTGCGGCCGGGGCCGACCAATGCACGCTCACGCACGGGGACGGCACCCCGGAGGGCGTGGTGAACGGGCACCCGGAGACGGTGTGCTGGTCGCTGACGAGGCACACGGCGGCCCCGTCGGCCGTCACGGTGGAGTTGGCCGTCGAGAGCTGGACGGTGCCGCCGTGGGGGCACGTGACGGTCGCGGCGGTGGTGATCACCGGCATCGTCACGGCGTCAGCCCCCCACCGTGAACGCGTCGTTGACCAGGCTCGCGCCGGCGGTGGTGATCTTGGCCATGCCGTCGTTGAGGGTGATCTCGCCGTCGGTCAGCCTGAGGGTGCTCCGCCCGATCGTGAGGGTGATGGCGTCGCCGCCGAGGACGACCTCGGCGCCGCCGGGGTGGACGATCCGGATCTCGTCCGCGTCCTCGTCGAGGAGCACCCCGTGCCCTCCGCTCGTCGCGAGCAGGCGTGCGGCGGCTGCCACGGGGGTGGGCCGCTGCCCGTCCGCCCACCAGCACCCGGACCAGATGGGGCGGGCCAGGTCACCGGCCTCGAACTCGATCCAGACGCCGTCACCGACCTCGGGGAGGAGGACCAGGCCGTGCTGGGGGCCGGCGTACGGGACGCAGGGCATGGCCCAGGGCGAGACCTGGTCGCCGAGGACGGCGGGCACCTCGGCGGTGATCCGGCCCAGGTCGAGCGGGTCGGCGACGTCCTTCACGAGCCCGCGGAACTTGCCGTAGTGGCGCGTGCGCGCCAGCTCGGCGAGCCGCACCACCACCTCCTCGACGTCGACGGGCATCAGAACACCCCGCTCACGAGCGACGCGAGCCCGTCCCCGGCGGCGTCGGAGACGGCGTTGCGGCGGGCCTGGAGCTCCTCGGTGTAGATCGAGGGCGTGATCGTGTGCGTGACCTTGTGGACCAGCCAGTCACCGGAGTACGGGGTGTCCCCGGCGCGGACCGTGACGGTGCGGTACGGCGCGAGGACGGCGTCGTAGCAGCCCCCCGGCACCACGCGGGCGTCCATGGTCATGGAGTAGGACGCGCGGCGCGCCTGGGCGGTGACCTCGGCCTCCGGGTCGTCCCGGGTGCTCTCGGCCGGCGGGAGCTCGCGCAGGGCGGTGTGGTCGTCAGGGACCGGCGGCAGCGCCCCGAGGAGGGACTCGTCCTGGACGGACCGCTCCGCGCTGACGACCTGCTGGTCGGAGATCCGCAGGGACCGCCCGCGGGTGGTCTCCGGGCCCTCGCCGTCGTCGCGGAAGTCGGCGTCGAGGAGCGACCGGTCGGGCCCGAGGAGCACGAGAGGGGGCAGCGTGGGCGCGTCGGTGGAGGGTGGTCGGAAGCAGCCCACCGACTCCCCCGGCGCGTCCCCCGGCAGGACGTACGCGAGGTAGCCGTGGACCCGGGCGAGCTCACGGACGAACTGGATGGGTGTGCCGCGCTTGACCGTCACCGGGGCCGTCGCCGTGGTGGGCAGGATGTCCCGACCGGTGATCGTGGCGACGCGCCCGAACATCTCGTCCGCGAGGTCCGAGTCCACCCGCTGCTCGAAGACCTCGGTGGACTCCTCGCGGTTCATCAGGACGCTGTCGTCGCGCACCACGAGGTCGGCGACGCTGACGCCGGGCCCGGACCCGAGCGAGGTGGTGAGCCCGGCGACGGGCCCGTCGATGAGCGCGGTGAAGGGACCGGTGCCCTTCTGGATCTCCACCCGGACCCGGCTGAACGGCTGCACGAGCTCGGCCGGCAGGTGGCGCCAGTGGCCGGAGTCGTCGAGGCACAGCGACATGCGGATGCGCGCCTCCCAGGCCATCTCCATCTCCTGGTCGACGACGACCTGCTCGATCCGCGCGAGCTCCTCCGCCGTGGCGGGCCGGTCGCCGAAGTACACCCGGAACGAGGTGGCGGCCATCAGGACCTCGGGACCCGGACGGTGCCGAGCACGCGGGCGGCGAGGGTGCGGGCCTCGAGCGCGCTGTTGGCGTCGGCGATGTGCCAGAACCTCGTGCCGTCGCCGTAGCGCTGCTGGGCGATGACGTCCAGGCGCTCGTCCTGCCTGACCGTGTACGGGTCCGCCGGCGGGTCGGGCAGGCGCCGGAGCCTGATGGCGGCCACCGCGCGGCCGCGGCTGGTCGTCACCGTGTCCACCGGGGTGCGGGCGTAGCGCGAGCCGTCGGTAAACATGGGGGCCTCCTCACAACGGGATGAGCTCGACGACCTGTTCGGCCGTGTTCGCGAGGTTGGCGATCGCCTGGGCCTCCTTGGCGATCTCGGTGAACTCCTGTGCGCCCCTGGCCAGCCAGTCGTCGGAGCAGGCGTCGACCTTGATCACGGAGATCTCGAGGTCGACCTCGGCGCGGACCGGGTTGAGGAGGTGGTCGTACTCCAGCTCGCTGATGCGCATCGAGTCGATCTGCACCGGGTGCACGCGGGTGAGGCCCCAGATGAACAGGATCCGGGGGAACGACTGGCGGGGGATGGGCTGTGTGGGGGCGTCCTGGCCGCCGCCGAGGCCGAGGGCGTCGCCGATGGCGTCGACCGCGGCCCCGATGAGTCCGGCGATCTTCCCGCCGGGGAGCACCATCTTCTCCAGGGCCGCGAGCTGGGGGCCGAGGCCGAACGTGCGGGCGAGGAACTTGTCCTCCTCGAGCGCGTCGGCGGCCGAGAAGTGGGCCTTGAGGGAGATCCGCTCGTGGACCGTCTCCCCGGCCTGGCTCTGCTCGCGGTCGTTCCCGGCGCGAGGCCGCTCGGGCACGACGAAGGAGCGGGTCAGCGCCTCGGGGTTGAACTGGAAGATGACCACGTTGGGGATCGGCCCGATGAGGTCGGTGCCGTACTCGATGAGGGCCCCGCGCAGGAGGAGGGTCATCGCGCCACCCCGTCCGGTGGCCGGGCGCCCGCCTGCGCGCGGATCGCGGCGGCGATGTCCCGACCGACCTCCCCGGACGGTCCGGGCACCGCCCGGCCGGGGTGGTCGAGCGCGAACGCGATCGCGGCGGGCAGGCCGTCGACGACGGCCCCGGCCTCGCCCGGCGGGAAGCCCCGCAGGGTGAGGTTCACGGCCTGGAGTCGCACGCGCATCATCGCTCCTTCAGCTGGTCGGCGTGGACGCCGAGCCGGTCGAGGTTGACGGCCCGGCCGAGCTTGTCGAACTCGTCCTTGACCGCGCGCACGACGGTGGACATCTCCAGACGCGGCGGCTCCCCCGGGCGGACGCTCTGCAGGCAGGCGTTGAACACGGCGCTGCGGATGTGCCCGCCGGCGAGCGGGACGTGCTCGGCGAGGAGGTCGAGGTCGAGGTCGCTGACGTCGACACCGGTGGGCAGGACGAGACGCCAGATCCGCCGGCGCTCGTCGGCCCCCGGGAGGGGGAACTGGACGACGTACCGCAGGCGCCGCATGAAGGCCTCGTCGAGGTCCTTCTTCCGGTTCGAGGCGAGCACCGCCATGCCCGTGAACCGCTCCATCCGCTCGAGCAGGTAGCTGATCTCGAGGTTCGCGTACCGGTCGTGCGCGTCCTTGACCTCCGTGCGGCGGCCGAAGAGCGCGTCGGCCTCGTCGAAGAAGAGGATGACGTCCGCGGCGTCCGCGGCGTCGAAGAGCCGGCGCAGGTTCTTCTCGGTCTCGCCGATGTACTTGTCCACCACCTGGCTCAGGTCGATGCGGTGGATCGGCATGTCGACGGCACGCGCGATCGCCTCCGCCGCCATCGTCTTGCCGGTTCCCGGTGGGCCGCTGAAGAGGACCGAGAGGCCGCTCTCGTTCCACGCCCGCGCGGTGCCCCACTCGTGGTGCACCGCCGTCAGCGACTCGGCCGCCGTGACCAGCTCGCCGAGCTGCTGCGTCTGGCGGACCGGGAGCATCAGCTCGTCGAGGTCGAAGCGGGGCACGACGGGCTGGGCGAGGTCGCCCAGATCGAGGTCGGCGCGGCAGGCGTCGAAGAGGTCGCGACGGGCCGGGACGTGCCCCAGCGCCCGCACGGCTGCCGCCACCCGGGCGATGGTGGCGCCCTCGTTGCGGAACCGCCGCGCGCACTCGGTCAGGGCGCCGCGGCCGTCGCCGTCCGCCCACATCGTCGGGAGCTCCTCGCGCCACCGGGTGAGCCGCTCGTGGTAGCCCAGCCGCTCGAGCCGGACGCGCGGGACGGTCGCCTGCCGGGGCAGCTGCGCGACGGCGTCGCCCTCCTCCGCTCCGACGAAGACGACGATCGGGAGCCGGGAGAGCTGGGGCGGCCGGTCCTCGCCGGCGACCGCCGGGAACGGCAGGAACACCGCCGCACCGCGCAGCCAGGCCGTGACGAGGAGCGGGCCGAGCGTCACCGGGTCCGCCCCCCGGACCTGGACGAGGGGCATCCCGAGCTCGGCCGCGATCCGGGCCGCGGTCTGCGCGCGCGGCGACCCGGGTGGGCCGACGACGGGGACGAGGCTCGGGCGATCCTGCGAGCGGGTGCGCAGCCGCGCCACGGCCAGCTCGTGCGCGGCGGTGGTGCCGTCCCACGGCATGACGGGTTCGAGCGCCGCCGGTCCCGGGCCGCCGGGGAACAGCAGCTGCCGGCCGACGGCGGGCGCCACCTCGAGCGGGCTGTGCCACGAGGTGGGAGGCGGGTCGAGCAGCCCGTGCACGCTGAGGGGGCTGCCGAGGTCGAGCAGCTCGAGCACGTCGGCCGGCCGGTCCCAGAGCCGCTGGAGCAGCGCGAGGGTGGGTCGCTCGGCGGCGGGGTCGTTGAGGCAGGCGGCGACCACCGGCCCGCGGGCGCTGTCGAGGACGCCGCCCAGGGCCAGCGCGAGCGCGAACCGGTCGACGTCGGTGAGCGCCAGCTCCGCCGCCACCCATCCGAAGCCGCCGCGCTGCGGGGTGCCGGCCGGCGGAGCGGGGACCGCGAGCTGCTCGCTCAGCCACCGGGCCGTGACGTCCTCGTCGAAGAACGTCCGCCGGTCGGTGTCCCACCGCTGCAGGTCCAGGCTCTCCCGGAGCGGGTCGGCGGGCAGCGGCAGCGTCCCGGACGAGGTGCCGCGCTCGTGCCAGAGCCAGGCGACCTCCCGGCGCAGCGCGAGGGTGACCTGGCCGAGCCAGTGCGCGGCGACCGCATCGTCGACCGCGAGCTGCGGCTGGAACCCGGGCGGCGTCCGCCTCGTGCCGGCGGCGGTGCTCACGTGACCACCACCGTCGGGCTGGTGCGGGCCTGCACGCCGTTGACCCTGACGATCACCAGGAAGGTGCCGGGGCCCGCGGTCGTGCCCGCGTCGGTGACGGTCAGCGAGGTCTGGTCCGCCACCGTCGTCACGACGTCGAACGTGCGCACGGTGCTCTCGGCGTAGAGGGCGACGACGACGTCGTCGGCGGCGGCGCCGAGGAGGGTGCCGGTGATCACCAGGTCGGCGGCGGTGATGGTCGCCGCGGTGACGACGGGCCTGAGCGAGGCGCCGAGGAGGTTGGAGCTGCGGTAGCGCCCGCCGGCGCGGGCCAGCCGCACCCTGAGCGGCAGCTCGCCGGCCGAGGGGCCCAGGCCCGCGGCGATCCGACCGCCGGGCGGACCGGGCAGGGCGCTCGCGACGATGACGGCGAGCCGGTCCGGCCACTGCCCCACCACCTGGAGCGGCTCCGCGCCGAGCACCACCTCGAGCTCGGCGAGGTTCAGGTCCGCACCGAAGACCGTGATCGGCTCCCCGGGCTCGAACACCGCCGGCTCCACCCGGTCGAGCCGGGGCCCGAGGGACGGCAGCACCTCGATCCCGACGGGGTCCTCGGTCTCCGCCGGGGGTGCGGCGGTGTGGTCCACCCCGACGAGGAGGGCGTAGCGCGGCAGCTCGGTCGGGAGCAGGAGCACCGGACGCACCTGGATCGCCGCGGACAGACGGTACGTCTCGTCCGGACCCTGCATGAGCTTGGAGATGAGGTCCGGGGTGGACTCGTCGAACGTGATCTTCAGCGGCTCGGGGTTGTGCTCGAGCGCGACGGTCACCGCCGTGCTCGCGCCGTCCAGGCGCAGGAAGTTCAGCTCGTGCAGCGCCACCAGTCCCCGACCGAGGAGGACGTGCGCGTCGGCGCTGTCGCTGTGCTCCTCGCCGTCGAAGGCGGTGAGGAGGTACCGCAGCACGAGCCACAGCGGGTCGGGGCCCTCCTCGTCCAGGCGGTGGTTGCGCAGCTGGGCGTCGACGACGGTCTCGTAGAGGAACAGGTTGAGCTTGGCGGAGGAGTCCGACCCGTTGGCGTCCTCCGGCTTCCCCACCGTGACGGCGAACCCGCGGCTGAGCAGCCGGTCACGGAGCAGCATCGTGACCGCCCCGATCGCACTCTGCGAGTCGACCCGTGCCATGGCCTACACCCGCACGTAGCGCCGGCGGAGCCGGTCGGTCGTCGTGGTCCTCGGCGGCACGGGGTGTCGTTG
>NZ_JAAALM010000169.1 GCF_009906395.1 Kineococcus indalonis | reverse complement strand
ACCCCACCCAGCGCACCACCCGGTATCCCACCCAGCGCACCCGCAGCCGGCGCACCTGCGGGCGCACCGCCCGGCGGCGCGCAGGCCCAGACCGCCCTGGCGGTCCTGGGCACCCTGGAGGTCAAGGGCCGGGCACCCAAGACCGGCTACAGCCGCGAGCAGTTCGGCGACGGCTGGGTCGATGTCGACCGCAACGGCTGCGACTCCCGCAACGACATCCTCGCCCGCGACCTCACCGGTGAGAGCTTCAAGCCCGGCACCCGCGACTGCGTCGTCGCCACCGGCATCCTCGCCGACCCCTACAGCGGCAAGAACATCACCTTCACCCGGGGTGAGGACACCTCCTCCGCGGTGCAGATCGACCACGTCGTAGCCCTCTCTGACGCCTGGCAGAAGGGCGCCCAGGGCTGGGATGAGGCCAAGCGCGTCGCCTTCGCCAACGACGGCCTGGAGCTGCTGGCCGTCGACGGGCCGCTGAACGGGCAGAAGGGCGACGGGGACGCGGCCACCTGGCTGCCACCCAACCGCTCCTACCGCTGCACCTACGTGGCCCGGCAGGTGGCGATCAAGGCCACCTGGGGGCTGTGGGTGACCGCCGCCGAGCGCGACGCCATCGCTGGGGTGCTGGCCTCCTGCCCGGACCAGCCGGTCCCCACCAGCCTGGCCTCCACCGCCGGGACGACGGGTCCGGCCGGGTCGGCTGCGTCGGTCAACGGCGAGGGTGTCGCCGCACCGGTACCGGCTCCCGCGGCACCAGCAATCCCGGCCCCGGCCGAGCCTGCACCCGCTGGGCCGGCACCCGCGGTCAGCACGGGAACGGACCCGGACTTCGGCACCTGCAAGGCCGCCAACGCCGCCGGCTACGGCCCCTACGTCCAGGGACAGGACCCCGAGTACGCCTTCTACCGCGACGGCGACCACGACGGCACGGTGTGCGAATGAGCCCGCAGCCACCCACCGGACCCTCCGCGCCAGGGCCCTCCGTACCAGGGCCGGGGCACCCAGCGGCGCTGGTCCGGCTGCTGACGCTGCGCCAGTACCAGCAAGGCAGCCTGCGCGCCCCGCACAAGCCGCTGCTGCTCATGCTCGCCCTGGCCCGGCTGCTGAGCACCGGCAGCAGCGCCATCACCTGGCTGGAAGCCCGCCGGGAGCTGGCCGCCCTGATCACCGAGTTCGGCCCCACCAGCAAAACCTCCCCTGTGCAGGCGGCGGCCTACCCCTTCACCCGGCTGCGCTCGGACGGCTTGTGGACCCTCACCCCCGATGTGCCCATGGACCGCGTCAAGCCGCTGGAGGAGCACGCCGTCGTCGGCCAGCTCGAGCCCACGCTGCAGGCGTGGCTGCTGGCGCACCCGCACGTGGCCCTGCAAGCCGTGCACGAGCTGGCCGGCACCAACTTCGCGCCCACTGTCGCTCCCGACGTCCTGGCCGCCATCGGCCTGGACGCGGACACCCTGCAGCTGCCGCAACTCGATGAGCGCAGCGGCACGGACAGCACCCCTGCCACCGGTACCAGCGTTGGCACCTCTGCTGCGGCAGGGGTGCTGTCCGACGACGCGCGCCGCTCCCCCACCGAGCGCAAGCGCAGCGCCGCCTGGCGCCGGGAGGTGCTGACCGCGTGGGACCGCTTGTGCGCCTTCTGCGGCTTCGACGGGCAGCTGCTGCACGCCCCCGTCGGCCTGGAGGCAGCGCACGTGCGCTGGTTTCAGTTCTCCGGCCCGGACGAGGCCGACAACGGCCTTGCGCTGTGCAGCCTGCACCACAAACTCTTCGATCGCGGCGTGCTGGGCCTGACGACTCAGCTGCGGGTGCAGGTCTCGGCCGCCTTCACCGCTCGCTCCGACGCTGCGCGCAGCGTCTACGAGCTGCATCAGCGCCCGCTGGCGATGGATCGGCCCGGGCGGGTGCCGCCGGCGGCGGAGCACCTGCGCTGGCACCAGCGGCAGATCTTCAAGGCACCAGCCTTGAGCTGAGTGGACCCGGCCCTTACCTGAGCTCGCGGGCCGGAGACTCCCCTGCCTGTCCCTCGTCATCACCATCGCCGACGCCGCTCACTCCCTCGACAGGTGAGCACCAGCACGCCCTGGGTCCGCGGCTTGCTCCCGACGAGTGAACTCAAGGGCCCGGCTGCCCCACACGGGTGAAGCGTTCGGGGAGTTGTACGTCTTCGTTGGCATCTACAGATCGGGGCGGCACTGGCAGCGTTGAGGCGCCGGCCCCGCACCCGCGAGGAGCGGCGCCGCTCGCCATTCCCGCTCCACCAGCACGCGCCTGTCCCGCCGGTGCAGGACCACCCAGGCGACGGAACGTTCAGCGTCGCTCCTGCCCGTAAAGTCTCCAGGGCGGCGTCGGCGCGATCAGGCATGCGCTCTTTCCCGATCGCGCGAGCGCTCGCTGCCCGCTCCGACGCTCACCGAGCTGAACGCCCCAGCCGGTGGGGCTCGAGGTCGATCGTCTCCAGCTGGGCAACGGCTGCTCAGGCGCCCGCCGCGCACCGCCGGGCTGCTTCAGGCTCACCCGTTCAGCCGGTACGCCTGGTCAGCGCTACGTCCTAGGTCACTGCAGGGCACGACAAAGAGGGCACCACCAGCACCTGGTGGTGCCCTCTTCGCCTTTCGCAGCCGGCTCGCACGAGCCAAGTCGCACAGGTCGCCCGCGACCAGCGCGCACCGGTGCACCACACAGCCGCACTGCCACCACTCGAGCCGGCACCACCCACCCTCCGAGGAGGAAATCCGATGTACCAGCCGCAGCCCCAGCACCGCCCCTTGCCGCACGTGAGCGCCACGCCTGGCCAGCTGAGCCGGCTGCACCGCGAGCACGGGTGCCTGTTCACCAGCACCGCCGACCAGCAGGTGCGCGCCTGGCTGGGCCCGGACCGCGTGCGCTCGGCCCCCGGCCCGGACCTGTCCGGCACGCACGAGGTGCTCGACGAGTGCGCGCGCGAGTTCCTGCGCTACTGCCCGCGCGGCGGGGTCTTCGCCGTGCGCTGGCACACCCTGCGGGTGGTGCACCACCCCCGCGAGCAGATGATCGCCTATTTGCGCAGCCCTCGCGATGGCAGCACCTGCGCGTCGAGCCCTCACCTCGTCCTGGGTGAGTCTCAGGGCGGTCGCCAGGGCGGTCGCCGGGGCGCACGGCGTTCACCGCGTCCTTGACCGGCAGCAGCCGGCACGAGCGGGGCATGCTGCGCGAGCAGCTGCTGCAGGCGCTGGGCATGCCCGTGCCGGGGCAGCGGCGGTGAAGCACCGGCGTGAGCACCGGCCGCTGCTCAGCGCTGCCCGGCGCGCCGGGTGGCGCGTGGTGGACACCAAGCACGGGTGCCTGGTTTACCCCGCTGACCCGGGCCTGCCGCCCATCGCGGTTGGTGGCACCAGCAGCGACTGGCGCGCTGCTCGCAACGCGCGAGCCCGTCTGCGCCGCGCCGGTCTGGGGACGCCGTGAGCAGCCAGCACCGGCCACGGCCGCCCGACCCGCTCACTTCACCTCACCTCGTGCGAGCAAGGGCCTTGGCCCTAGCCTGAGGTGATGATCACCGCGGGTGTCGACCTGGCCACCCAGCCGGCCAAGACGGGTCTGGCGGTCATCCAGTGGCGACCGGGGCATGCGCAGCTGATCCAGCTGCGGCTGGGCGTCAGCGATGAGGACATCGTCGAGGTGGCGCAGGAGGCCGACAAGGTGGGCATCGACTGCCCGCTGGGCTGGCCCGATGACTTCTTGGCCTTCATCGGCGCGCACGCCGCCGGCCGCCTCCCGCTGACCGGTGGGGAGAGCGGTGATGAGCTGCGCCGGCGGCTGGCCTACCGGCAGACCGACCGGGTGCTGCGCCGGGCCGGGTACGCGCCGCTGAGTGTGGCCGCTGACCGCATCGGGTTGACGGCGATGCGTGCGGCGCTCATCCTCGAGCGGCTGGCGGCCGCGGGCAGGCCGGTGGACCGCTCCGGCGCCGGCGTGGTCGCCGAGGTGTACCCGGCGGCCTCGCTGAAGCAGTGGGGTCTGCCGCACCGCCAGTACAAGCGGGAGGGCAACCGGCAGGCGCGTCGGGAGCTGGTGGTTGCCTTGCGCCGCCAGGTGCCGTGGCTGGACCTCGGCGCGAACGCTGCGTTGTGCGAAAACTCCGACGATGCGCTCGACGCCGTCGTCGCTGCCCTGACCGCGCGGGCTGCTGCACTGGGACGCTGTGAGCCGCCGGGCGGGCAGGAGACGGCCAGAGCCCGGCGGGAGGGGTGGATCCTGGTGCCCGGCGGAGCCGTCTCGACGTTGGTGGAGGACTGAGATGCAGCACCTGAAGCCGCGCACGATGGGACGCGCGCTGGGGTACCTGATGCGTTCCTCGGCCGCGCGTCGGGCTCAGCGATGAGGGGCGACGAAGCGCGGGTGGTCGCGCAGTTCAGTACCTGGCTGTGCCAGGGCGGCTGGCAGGTGCGCACAGAAGTCGACTTCTGCGACGTGGTCGCCACCCGGGAAGGGCAGGTCTTGTACGCAGAGGCCAAGGGGCGCACCGCGGCTCCCGGCCTGGACGTCGACACGATGTACGGGCAACTGTTGCGCCGGATGCTTTCACGCGCTGGCGTACAGCACGGCACCAGCGACCGCAACGCCTGCGACCACACCAGCAGCAGCACTGGCGGTGACGCCACCGGCGAAGTTCCCGGAAACCCGGCCGGCGGTGCCGCAGCGCATACTGCTGGACGGCAGGTGCGGTACGGGATCGTGGTGCCTCACACCGCTCGCGCTCACGCTCTGCGAGTGCCGGAGAGCGTGCGGGCCCGACTGGACATCGACGTCTACGTCGTCTCTGACGAGGGTGATGTCGAGGTCATCGCCACTCGGGAGAGCTGAGAGGTTCTGTCTCCGGCAGCTCGCCTCGTCGATTCCGTTGAGGATCCTCGATTGCTGGCGAGGACCCGGCGAGCAGCAGTGATGGGTGCGACACCCACTGGTCTAACAAGTGATAAGTCAGCTGATCCTGTTACTGTAGGAGGACGCAGCATCCGAACCATCGTCAACGATTCCTGCGGGTGCGTGCGCGGCCGACCGTTCCCGTGGGGAGGACCGCTCGATGAGCACGTTCGCCGTTGCCAGCACTCCCGCCCACCGGCACGCGGACGAGGGTTCCGCCGCCACAGGTATCAGCATCCTGGGGCGTCATGCCGGTAGCGGGCGAATGCTGCTGCAGCTCAACAGCGAAGAGCAGACCTGGGGCGCCGGTCACGACGAGGATGAAACCCTGTACGCCGAACTACTCGTCCGAGCGCTTGAAGACGGCGACGAGGGGGCCGCGGGAAGGCAGTACGGCCTGCTGCGGTTGCGCGAAGCGCTGGAGCGCACCAGCCACCTGGACGTGCACACCAAGGACGTCCTGTGCGCCGCCGGCGAGCCCCCACGCCTGACGCTGGACCACCCGGCCGCCGAGGCCACCCACGAGATCCTGCGCCGCGGTGCACCGGACTGCGCCTGCAACGAGAGCTACTACACCCGCGTCGTCGACGACGAGGCCCTGCCCGCCATCGTCCGCGCGATTGCCTGGCGGCTGCGGGAAGCGCACCAGCAGTTGGCCGCCCGTATGCAAGCACACCACTGGGCGCGCAGCCTCATTCAGCCCGCTGGCGGTGACAGCAAGGACGGCGGCACGCCGATGGTGCGGCGCGGTGCGGTGCTCCTGGACACCGAGACCACCGACCTGCACGGCGCCCTCGTCGAGCTGGCCGTGCTGGACGCCGCCACCGGGAAGGTGCTGCTGAACACCCTGGTCAACCCCCACAGCCCCATCGCCGCGGCAGCCCAGGTCGTGCACGGCATCAGCGACGCCGACGTGGCCGGCGCCCCCGACCTGGCCGAGGTATGGCCGCAACTCCTCACCGCCCTGGCCGGGCGGCAGGTGCTGGCCTGGAACGCCACCTACGACGCGCAGGTGCTCACCCAGGCCGCCACCGACGCTGGCCTGCCCTGGCCCAGCGAGCTGTCCACCGACGCCCCACGGGGCCATCTCGACCCCGTCACCGGTCTGCCGCCGGCGTGGCGGTGCCTGATGCGCACCGACGCAGCTTTCCGGATGAGCCAGCGCTGGCACGCCCTGCGCGGCACCCACCGCGCGATCGGCGACTGCCGCGCCGCTCTGCAGCGCCTGCGCGTGCTCGCCGCCCCCGGCGCGAGCCGCACCCCGCACCGGGTACCTGCTCCCCTGTCCACCCGCCGCCCGAAGCCGACCACCACGACCCCGGAGAGCCAGCGATGAGCCACGAGCACGAGTCCCACCGCTCCTCCGGCGCCCACGGCGAGGACGTCCTCAGCGCCCTCGAGCAGCTCTTGGACGCCCGCATCAGCGCTCACGACCACGACGAGCAGCTGCTCAGCACCCACTCCAACCTCGATACCCACTCCTGCAGCGACGCCCATGCAGGAGTTCGCGGTGCGCCGACGCCCAGCGCAGGGCCAGCGACGACGCTCGTCGAGCACACCGCCCGCCCGATGACGCTGGGGGACCTGCGCCGGGCCACGGTCGGCCTGCCCGACGACATGCCGCTGCTCGCCGACGTCGCCCTCGACCCCGGCAGCATTGACCTGCACCGCCACGTGGTGCTCTCTGCCGGGCACGCCACCGCCGAGCTGGCCGACGGAGAGGAACTCATCGAGCCCGTCATCGCGCTGCGCACCGACTTCCCCACCGGCACCTACGAGGTGCCCGCCGACCTCGCCCGCCGCGACACCGGCGACGATGCAGGTCTAGATGCAGGTCTAGATGCGGGGCACGAGCCGCGCTGAGCCGCCCCCCACGAGCGACGAGGACCCTGTCTGCCCATGAGCTCTGCCTGCCCATGAGCCCTACCCGTCGAGCGTCCGGCGTGGACCAGGACGCGCAGCTCGCCGCGCTCGACGAGCGCGTCCGGCAGTTGCGGGAGCAGGCCACCTCGGCGAACACCTGGCGCGCCTACCACTCCGACTTCACCCGCTGGGCGCGCTGGGCGATCCAGCACCAGGTGCCGGCGCTGCCCGCGCGACCGCAGGACCTGGCCCGCTACCTCGAACAGGCCGCCGACCCCGCGGTCGCCAGCGACGATGAGGCCGGAGCGGCGCGGGCGGTGTCCCCCACGACGATCACCCGTTGGCTCTCCTCGATCCGCTGGGTGCACCGGCACACCGGGCACCCCGACCCCACCACCGACCCCGCCGTCCAGGAGGTCCTGGCCGGGCTGCGCCACGCTGCTCCGCCCCGACCCCGCAGCACGCCCGCGCTGGGCGTCTCCCAGGTCGAGCGCATCCTCGCCGCCATGGACGCCTCCCCCACCCACGGGCAGGCCCTCGCCGAGATGCGCGACCGCGCCCTCATCCTGCTGACCTTCACCACCGGCCTGCGCTCCGCCGAGCTGATCGCCCTGCGCATCGAGGACCTGGAGGCCGCACCGACAGGCATGACCGTCCACGTGCGCCACAGTCGGCAGTCCAGCCAGGGGGGTGACGTCGCCGTGCGCGACGTCAC
>NZ_JAAALM010000168.1 GCF_009906395.1 Kineococcus indalonis | reverse complement strand
CTGCTGGTGGGCGCGGCGTCGGTGGCGGCGGCCTGGTGCTACACCGGCGGCCAGCGGCCGTACGGCTACGCCGGGCTGGGCGAGGTCTTCGTCTTCGTGTTCTTCGGGCTGGTCGCGGTGCTGGGCACGACGTACGTGCAGGCGGGCCGCGCCGGGTGGGCGGCGCTGGCGGGCGCGTTCTGCGTGGGCTTCCTGGCGTGCGCGATCCTCGTGGCGAACAACCTGCGCGACGTGCCCACGGACGCGGCGGCGGGCAAGCGCACGCTGGCGGTGCGCATCGGGGAGCGCCGCAGCCGCCTGCTGTTCGCGGCGCTGGTCGCGGGGGGCTTCGTGGCCGCGCTGGCGACGGCGCCGTGGCACCCGCCCGCGCTGCTGGTGCTGCTGGCGGCGCCGCTGGCGGTGCGCCCGCTGCGCACGGTGCTGGGCGGGGCGGCGGGGCGCGACCTGATCCCGGTGCTGAAGGACACGGGTCTGCTGGAGCTGGCGGCGGGGGCCCTGCTGGGGCTGGGCCTGGCGCTCTGACGGGCGCTCCGGCGGGCGCTCCGGCGGGCGCGGCGCGGCGCCGTCTGGGAGGGTGCGCGGCATGGGTGAGGTGGACGTGCAGGCCGACGGGGAGCACCGGTACGCGGCGACGCTGACGACCGCGGGCGGTGCCCGCTCCGAGCACGTGGTGACGTGCGACGAGGAGGTGCTGGAGCACGCGGGCGCCACGGCCGCTGAGGAGCCGGTGCTGGTGCGCCGGGTGCTGGAGGTGCTGCTGCGGGCGGCGGAGGACGCGGAGTCCGCCGGGGACCTGGCGGCGGTGCCCACGCTGATCGACCTGCGCGCGCTGGACCGGGAGCGCCCCGAGCTGCTGCCGGGCCTGCCGCTGCGCTGAGCCGGCCCGCACGCGCGAGGGGCCCGGGACCGTGGACGGTCCCGGGCCCCTCGCGCGTGCGGGTGGTGCCGGTGCGTCAGCGCCGCTCGTCCTCGGCGGCGTTGTCCTCGTCCACGCCCTCGGCGAAGCGGGACCGGGCGCGCGCGGGGCGGGCGGCGGGCGCGGCGCCGGGCTGCTTGGCCTGCAGGCGCCCGTCGACGTGCTGCTGCAGGCGGGCGGCCATCTCCTCGCGCTGGCGGCGCAGCAGGACCACGGAGAGCAGCACGGAGACGACGGCGGCGATGAGCAGGGCCAGCCAGCCCTTGGCGCCCAGGCCGCTGACCACGACCAGGCACAGCACGAAGATGCCCAGCCGCATGACGGTGTACTTCAGGGTCGGTCCCACGTCATACCCCCGCGTACGAGTGGAGGCCGGGGAAGAAGATGTTCACCACGAGGTAGTTGAACAGCATGCAGGCGAAGGCGAGCACGGACAGCCACGCGGCGCGGCGCCCGTCCCAGCCGCGGGTGGCGCGGGCGTGCAGGTAGCAGGCGTAGACGACCCAGATGACGAACGTCCACACCTCCTTGGAGTCCCAGTTCCAGTAGCGGTTCCAGGCCACCTGCGCCCACACCGCGCCGGCGATGAGGGTGAACGTCCACATGACGAACGCGACGGCGTTGAGGCGGAAGGCGGTGCGCTCCAGCTCCACGGCGCCGGGCAGGGCGTCCATGAACGCGCCGCCGGGGTTCCCGCCCGAGGCGCGCACGCGCTCGCGCTTCTCCTGGGTGAGCTGCAGGACGGTGGCGGAGAAGCCGAGGGTGGACAGCGCGGTGGCCAGGATCGCGACGAGGACGTGGATGACCAGCCAGTAGCTGTCCAGGGCGGGCACGAGCTGGGCGGCCTCGACGTAGAAGCTGCGCAGCGCGATGCCGAGGGTGGCCAGGACGGGCCCGGCGACGAAGGTGCCGAGGTAGCGGGCGTCGCGCCCGCCGCCCAGCCCGGCGCGCTGGGCGCGCACGACGGCCACGAGGTAGCCGACGGCCACCACCAGGGAGCCGGTGAGGGCGAACTCGAACATGTTGCCCCACGGCACGCGGTGCACCGAGACGCCGCGGGAGACCACGGAGCCCAGGTGCAGCAGCGCGGCCAGGGTGAACAGCGAGGTGCCCACGGCGGCGCCGCGCCGGCGGCGCGCGGTGGCCGGTTCGGTGAGCACGGTGCCGGCCTCGCCGGCCTCGCCGGCCTCGCCGCCGGCGCGCTCGCGGCGGCGCACCTCTCGGGCCTTGATCTCCTTGCCGCCCTCGGCCAGGTCCGCCGCGTAGGCGATGAAGGAGCCCAGGTAGGCCGTCATCGCCGAGTACAGCAGCAGGTTGCTGACCTGCGCGACGTTCTCGTCGACGGTCATCGTCCCTCCTCCGTGCGGGCCCCTGCCCGCGCCTCGTGCGCACCGGGTGCGCCCGCACCGCGGGCCCCGTCGTCGTGCTCGCCCCCATCGTCGCCCACCGCGCCCGGTGGCGGCGACGGCGCGGTGCCCGGGGCGGTGCCCGGCTCGTCCTCGCCGAGGGCCCGGCGCAGCCGGCGCAGGACCCCGTCGACCTCGAAGGCCAGGCCGGCGTCGTTGCCGCGCGCCAGGCCGGCGACCACCACGTCGCTGCCGCCGCCGGCGGCCGGGCGCACCCGCACCCACACGCGCCGGCGCGGCAGGAACAGCGAGAGCACCAGGCCGGTGGTGGCCAGCAGGGAGAACACCAGCGCCTCGGTCTGCCCGGGGGTGCGCCGCACGTCGATGGAGGCGTAGCGCTGCACGCCCTCGAAGCTGACGGTGCCCAGCCCGTCGGGCAGCTGCACGCTCTCGCCGGGCGCGAGCTGGATGGCGAAGGGCCGCCCCCCCTCGTCCAGGACCTGCGTCAGGCCCGTGCCGTCGAGCTCGTAGACGTTCTGCGGCACGCCGTCGTCCAGGCCGAGGTCGCCGGTGAAGGCCTGCATGACGAGCACCGGGTTGGCCAGGTCGGGGAAGCCGGAGACGGGGTTGCCGTCGGCGCCGACGGTGGCGGAGGGCAGGAAGACGCCCTGCAGGCCGATCTGCACGGGCCGGCCGGCGGCGTCGACGGCGTCGGGGACCTTCACCACGCCGGTGGAGTCGTAGTTGCCGGTCTGCGGCAGGAACGGCGTGGCGCCGTCCTGCACGACCGCGCCGCTGCCGTCGCGCACGACGATGACGGGGGCGTAGCCGTTGCCGGACAGCGACAGCTGGGTGCCGCCGACCTTCGCGGGGTGGTTGACGCGGATCGTCTCGGTGCGCGCCGGCTCGCCGGGGGCCTCGGTGAGGGTGACGTTCGCCGCGAAGCGGCGCGGCTCGCCGATCTGGGAGGTCTGCCGCGCCTCGAAGGCGACGTCCATGGAGTCCAGGCGCATCGAGAACGGCGGCACGTCGGACTCGTCGGCGCCCACCCCGGAGGTGAAGCTGTCGAACGTGGTGCCCACCGCCGTCTGCCCCTCCACGACCAGGCGCTGGCCGGCGTAGGAGAACAGCGAGCTGGAGGCGACGGCGAGCAGCAGGCCCACCAGGGACAGGTGGAAGAGCAGGTTGCCGCTCTCGCGGTGGTGGCCGCGCTCGGCGGCCACCGAGCCGCCGCGCTCCTCGGGGCGCACCTCGACGCGGAAGCGGCGCCCGCGCAGCACGGAGCCGGCGGCCCCCAGGACCCGCTGCGGGTCGGCGGCCAGGTGCGCGGCGCGGTGCTCGGGCAGGCGCTCCGGGCGCGCGGGGGTGCGCGGCGGCGCGGAGCGCAGCCCCCTCAGGTGCACGCCCGCGCGCGGCACGACGCAGCCGATGAGGGAGATGAAGAGCAGGATGTAGATCGCCGAGAACCAGGCCGAGGAGTACACGTGGAAGCCCTGCAGGCGCTCCACCCACGGCGCGGCGGTGGGGTGCTCGGCCGTCCAGCGGGCCACGCCGGCGGGGTCGTTGCCCTGCTGCGGGAAGGTGGAGCCGGGCACGGCGGCCACGGCCAGCAGCATGAGCAGGAACAGCGCGGTGCGCATGCTCGTCAGCTGCCGCCAGCAGTAGCGGGCGAACTCCAGCGGGGCCAGCGGGGCCGCCCGCGGGGCGCTGGCGCGCCCGCGCCGACCGCGCGCGGCGGGGCGGGCGCCCTGGGCGTCGCGGTACTCGTCGCGCAGGTCGTCCAGGTGGGTCTCGTCGGTGCGAGCCATCAGATCACCGTCTCGAAGTTCCCGATGGGGCCGCGCAGCCACCCCAGGATCGCGTTGAAGCCGTCGCTGACGAGCAGCGCGCCGACGGCGACGAGCAGCAGCCCGCCGAAGACGTTGACGGCTCGGGTGTGCCGGCGCAGCACGCCGAGCGCGCGCACGCCCCGCTCGTAGCCGAGGGCGACGAGGACGAAGGGCAGGCCCAGACCCAGGCAGTAGGCCAGCGCGAGGCCGGTGGCGCGCCCGCCGGTGCCGCTCTGCCAGCTCAGCGCGGTGATGGCGGCGAAGATCGGCCCGATGCACGGGGTCCAGCCGAGGCTGAAGACCGCGCCGAGCAGCGGCGCGCCCAGCAGCCCGGCGCGCGGGCGCCAGCGCACCTTCAGCTCGCGCTGCGCCCACAGCGGGGAGACGACCACCAGCACCCCCAGGGCGGCGACGAGCACGCCGAGGACCCGCTGCAGCGGCACCCGGTAGCGCACCAGGGCGTCGCCGAGGCTGCCGACGGTGAAGTTCACCAGCAGGAACACCGCGGAGAAGCCCAGGACGAAGAGCACCGCTCCGGCGACGAGGCGGCCGCGGCGCTGGCGGGCGGGGTCCTCCCCCGTCATGCCGGTGACGTAGCCGAGGAAGCCGGGCACGAGCGGCAGCACGCACGGGGAGAGGAAGGAGACCAGGCCGGCGAGCACCGCCAGCGGCACCGCGAGCAGGAGGGGGCCGGCGGAGACGGCGTGCTGCAGGTCGCCGGTCACGCCGGCGCCCCCGCCGGGGCCGCGCCCTCCGCCGCGCCCTCGGGGGCCGGCGCGGCGCCGGCGTCGTCGAGCAGCCCGGACAGGGTCGCGGCGGTGGCCGGGCCGGAGACGCGGGCGGCCACGCGGCCCTCGGCGTCCAGCACGACCGTGGTGGGGGTGGCCTGGGGGGCCACGCCGCGCAGCGCGAGCATCGCCTGCCCGGAGGCGGCGTCCAGGACGCTGGGGTAGGTGATGGAGTACGTGCGGTTGAAGGAGCGCGCGACGTTGGCGGTGTCGTAGGTGTTGATGCCCACGAACCGCACGCCGCGCCCGGAGTACTCCTCCCACACCTGCTGCAGGGCGGGGGCCTCCTCCCGGCACGGCCCGCAGGAGGCGAACCAGGTGTTCAGCAGCACGACCTGCCCGCGCAGCTGCGCGAGGTCGATGCTCTCCCCGTCCACGCCGGTGCCGGTGAAGGTGACCGGTCCGCCGCGCTCGGCGGCGGGGGTCTGCACGACGGTGCCGTCGCCGGAGATGTAGTTCTGCCCCTGCGCCTCGGGCAGGCCGTCGCCGCCGCCGCACCCGGCGAGCAGCGCGGCCAGCAGCGGCGCCGCCAGCGCCGCGCGGCGCGCGGTGGTGCCCGGCCGGGGGTGCATCACGCCCCCGGCACCGGGTCGGCGCCGACGAGCAGGTCCGCGCACGGCTCGCTGTAGGACACCGACACCAGGCGGCGGCCGGAGAACTCCAGGGAGGTCACCGAGGCCAGCGCGCACTG
The DNA here is from genome assembly GCF_009906395.1 of Kineococcus indalonis. GTDB lineage: Bacteria > Actinomycetota > Actinomycetes > Actinomycetales > Kineococcaceae > Kineococcus > Kineococcus indalonis. Next base: position 1,968 of record NZ_JAAALM010000168.1, on the reverse strand, counting down.
GCGCTTGCGCGGGTCGTGCCACAGCGGGCGGTGCTCGGCGCGCAGGCGGGTGACCCACACGGGCAGCTGGTGGCTGACGAGCACGGACTCGCGGCCGGGGAAGGCGTCGCGCGCGTCGCGCACCACGGCCGTCATGCGCGCGGCCTGCTGCTCGTACGGCTCGCCCCAGCTGGGGCGCAGCGGGTTCCACAGCCGCGGCCACACGCGCGGGTCGCGGATCGAGCCGGCCCCGGCGGTGACGCGGCGGCCCTCGAAGCTGTTGCCGGCCTCCACGACCCGCTCCTCGGTGCCCAGCGGCAGCCCGTGCGCGGCGGCGATCGGGGCGGCGGTCTCCTGGGCGCGCTGCAGCGGGGAGGCGGTGACGGAGGCGACGTCGCGGGTGGAGAAGTGCAGGGCGAGGCGCTCGGCCATCGCCCGCCCGCGCTCGGAGAGGCGGTAGCCGGGCAGGCGCCCGTACAGCACCCGCTCGGGGTTGTGGACCTCGCCGTGGCGCACCAGGTGCACCACGGTGCGGCCCGCGCCGGCGCGCGGCTCGGCGCCGGGCTCGGTGCTGGGGCCGGGGGCGTGCCCGGAGCCGGTGACGGGCGGCACGCTCACAGCGACCCGGCCCCCCGCGCGGCGGCGCGCGCGGCGTGCGGCAGGGCGTCCAGGACGCGCCCGAGGGCCTCCTCGTCGTGCGCCGCGGACAGGAACCACGCCTCGAACGCGCTGGGCGGCAGGTGCACGCCGCGCTCGAGCATGGCGTGGAAGAAGGCGCGGAAGGCGCCGAGGTCCTGCTGCCGGGCGTCGTCGTAGTCGCGCACCTCGTCCAGCCCGGTGAAGAAGACGCTGAACATGCTGCCGGCGGTGTTCACCAGGTGCGGCACGCCCTCGGCCGACAGCGCCGCGGAGGCGGCCTCGCGCACGGTGCGCGCGGCGCGCTCGACGGCGGCGTACACCTCGTCGGTGCACCCGCGCAGCGTGGCCAGGCCGGCGGCGGTGGCCACGGGGTTCCCGGACAGGGTGCCCGCCTGGTAGACGGGGCCGGCGGGGGCGAGGTGGGCCATGACGTCGGCGCGCCCGCCGAACGCCGCGGCGGGGAAGCCGCCGCCCATGACCTTGCCGAAGGTCAGCAGGTCGGGGGCGTGCTCGCGGCCGAGGCCCTCGTGCCCGTACCAGCCGGCGCGGCTGACGCGGAAGCCGGTCATCACCTCGTCGGAGACCAGCAGGGCGCCGTGCTCGCGGGTCAGGCGGCGCAGCTCGGCGGTGAAGCCGGGCCGCGGGGGCACCACGCCCATGTTGCCGGCGGCGGCCTCGGTGATGACGCAGGCGATGCGCTCGCCGTGGCGGGCGAAGACGTCGGCGAGGGCCTCGACGTCGTTGTACGGCAGGACGAGGGTGTCGGCGGCGGCGGCGCCGGTCACGCCGGGGGTGTCGGGCAGGGCGAAGGTGGCCAGGCCGGAGCCGGCGGAGGCCAGCAGCGCGTCGACGTGGCCGTGGTAGTGCCCGGCGAACTTCACGACGACGGGGCGGCCGGTGAAGCCGCGGGCCAGGCGGACCGCGCTCATGGTGGCCTCGGTGCCGGAGTTGACCAGGCGCACCTGCTCGACGGGCTCGACGCGGGCGACGATCTCCTCGGCGAGCTCCACCTCCCGCTCGGTGGGGGTGCCGTAGCTGAAGCCCTGCTCGGCGGCGGCGTGCACGGCGGCGAGCACGTCGGGGTGGGCGTGGCCCAGGATCATCGGGCCCCACGAGCACAGCAGGTCCACCAGCTCGTCGCCGTCGGCGTCGCGCAGGTACGGCCCGCGCGCGGAGGCGGTGAAGCGGGGCGTGCCGCCGACGGCGCGGAAGGCGCGCACGGGCGAGTTCACGCCGCCGGGGATCACGGCGCCGGCGCGTGCGAAGAGGGCGGCGGAGGCCGGGGCGGCGGCGGTGCCGGTCCGGTCGCGGTCGGGGGTCGCCGGGGTGGGCGTCGACGCGGTCACGGGC
>NZ_JAAALM010000167.1 GCF_009906395.1 Kineococcus indalonis | reverse complement strand
CCCCGCACCCCGACCGACGATCGAAAGGTCTGCCCCATGCTGCGTTCCATGTTCTCCGGTGTCAGCGGCCTGCGCTCGCACCAGACGATGATGGACGTCGTCGGCAACAACATCGCCAACGTCAACACCACCGGCTACAAGAGCTCCAGCGTCGTCTTCGCCGACACCCTGAGCCAGCTCACCAAGACCGCCGGCGCGCCGCAGGACAACACCAACAACGGTGGCACCAACCCCTCGCAGGTCGGCCTGGGCGTCAAGGTCAGCACCATCTCGCAGAACTTCACCGCCGGCTCGGCGCAGGCCACCGGCAAGGCCACGAACCTCATGCTGGACGGCGACGGCCTGTTCGTCGTGCAGAAGGGCGACGCGCAGATGTACACCCGCGCCGGCGCCTTCGAGCTGGACAGCCGCGGCTCGCTGGTCACCGCCGACGGCTCCTACGTGCAGGGCTGGCGCGCCGACGAGAGCGGCCAGATCGTCACCACCGGCCCGACCGAGACGATCATCATCAACTCGGACAACGTCATGCCCGCCGCGCCCACCACCACCGCCACCCTGGTCGGCAACGTGGACAAGACCGGCAAGCCCGTCAAGCTGCCCGGCGACGACTTCTACACCGTGCCGGTCGTGACCTCCTCCTTCGACGCGTACGACGCGCAGGGCAAGCCCACCCGCGTCATGGCGACCTTCACCAACTCGTTCAACGAGGGCAGCACCGCCACCACCGCCGCCGACGTCGTGCCGACGGACCAGTGGAAGCTCACCCTGACGTACATCGACCCCGCCACGGGGCAGACCGTCACCCCGGCCGTCGACGCCGGCACGGTGAACTTCGACCCGGCGACCGGCAAGCTGCCCGCGAACGGGTACAGCATGGACGGTGACGACATCGCGCTCACCGGCCTCAACGACGTCACCATCAAGATGGACCTGCGCGCCCTGACCGGGTACGTCAGCAACACCGGCAACAGCACGGTGAAGTCCACCACCGACGGCGCGGCCATCGGCACGCTGAACGCCTTCGCGGTCGGCGCCGACGGCGTCGTCATGGGCGAGTACTCCAACGGCCTCAAGCGCCCCATCGGCCAGGTCGCGGTCGCCACCTTCAACAACTACGCCGGCCTGCAGAAGGTCGGGAACTCGATGTTCACCGTCTCGGCGAACTCGGGCACCCCGAACATCGGCGTCCCCGGCCAGAACGGCCGCGGCGCCATCGGCTCCGGCTCCCTGGAGATGTCGAACGTCGACCTGTCCAGCGAGTTCACCAACCTGATCCTCGCCCAGCGCGGCTTCCAGGCGAACTCGCGCATCATCTCCGCCTCGGACGAGATCCTCCAGGACCTCGTCAACCTCAAGCGCTGATCCTCGCAGCGCGGTGATCGACGCCCTCCCGGGCCGCGTGGTGCGCGGCCCGGGAGGGCGTCTCTCGTTCCCCCGGCGCCCTGCCGGGCCCGTGGGCGCCCACGGGCCCGGCAGGGCGCCGGGGGAGGGCCCTGGAGCCTCCCCGGGCCGCCCGGCCCGCGGGGCCCGCGTGACCGCCGCGGAGGGCCCGGCAGGCACCCCCGCGGGCCGCTCGGGCCTCCGCCTCCGTTCGGCGGCCGGTGCCGGGCACCGTCGCTCTCCGTGCACGTCGCGCGGGGGCGCTAGCACGAACGGGTGCATGAAGCAACCCCCACTCAGGTCCGGGCCGGGCACGCCGATACCAGTAGTGCAACCGGCCCACGGACGGGCCCCGACTCCACCGCCAAGGATGGAACCTCGTGATTCTCGTGACTCGCCTCAACGGGTCGGTGTTCGCCGTGAACCCCGACCTGATCCAGCGCGTCGACGCGACCCCCGACACGGTCATCACGCTCGTCGACGGCGCGAAGTTCGTCGTCACCGAGCCGCTGACCGAGGTCGTCGAGCGCGTGATGGCGTTCCGGGCTCGCGTGGTCGCCACCGCGCACGCCCTGGAGGAGACGGGGACCGCTGACGTCCTCGAGCTGCCGGCGCACCCCGACACCACCCACACCACCACCAGCGACACCGACGGGGACCTGCCCGCCCCGGTCCCGCTGCACCGCAGGAGGCCGTGACCATGGACTTCGCCACCATCGGCGGGCTGATCATCAGCCTCGCCGCCATCCTCTGGGCCCAGAACCACGAGGGCGGCAGCCTGTCCGACCTCCTCCTGCCCGGGCCGCTGGTCCTGGTGTTCGTCGGCACCCTCGGCGTCGGCTTCATGGGCGGCGTCCTGCGCGACGGCGTCGGCCTCGTCGGCGTGCTGAAGAAGTCGTTCCTGGGCAAGCCCAAGGACGCCGGCGGCACCGTGGCCACGCTGGTGACGATGGCCGAGCGCGCCCGCCGCGAGGGCCTGCTGGCCCTGGAGGACGCCATCAAGGCCGTCGACGACGACTTCCTGCGCGACGGCCTGCAGACCGCCATCGACGGCACCGACCCCGACGAGCTGTACGAGGTCCTCACCGCGCAGATCCAGGCCAAGAAGGCCGCCGACAAGCAGGCCGCCAAGATCCTGGGCGACATGGGCGGCTACGCGCCCACCATCGGCATCTGCGGCACCGTCATCTCGCTGGTCGTCGTGCTGGCGAACCTCTCCGACGCCGCGGCCCTCGGCCCGATGATCGCCGGCGCGTTCGTCGCCACCTTCTGGGGCGTGGCCAGCGCGAACATCTTCTTCCTGCCCCTGCAGAGCCGCTACATGCGCCTGTCGGGCATCGAGTGCGCGCAGATGGAGCTGGTCGTCGAGGGCATCCTCGCCATCCAGGCCGGCTCCAACCCCCGCTCGGTGGCCAAGAAGCTGGAGAGCCTGCTGCCCCCGGGCACCGCGGTGCCGGACAAGAAGGCCGCCTGATGTCCTCCTCGGCGCACAAGCGGCGCCACAAGCACGAGGAGCACGACGAGCACGTCAACCACGAGCGCTGGCTGGTCTCCTACGCCGACATGCTGACGGTCCTCATGGCCCTCTTCATCGTCCTCTTCGCGCTCAGCCAGGTCGACCAGCTGAAGTTCGCGCAGTTCAAGGCCGGCCTGCAGGAGGGCAGCGCCTCGACGAACCTGGTGCTCTCCGGCAACAAGGGCATCAACGACATCGACAACGGCGCCGACCCGATCAACCTCAAGATCCAGTCCGGCGGGGACCCGCAGCAGACCGAGCAGGCCCAGCAGGTCCTGAACGCCGCGCAGAAGGACCAGTCGGCGGCCGACCTGGCCGCCGCGCGCGCCGAGGTGCAGCGCTACCGCGAGATCGAGGCGCAGATCGACCAGGCCCTGTCCGCCACCGGCGACGAGGACCAGGTCACCTACCGCATCACCTCCGACGGCCTGGTCGTCGGGCTGGTGGCGGACAAGGTCTTCTTCGCCAACGCCAGCGCCGACGTGGAGCCCACCGGCCTGCACGTGCTGGACGTCATCGGCCCGATCCTGGCGGCCCTGCCCAACGACATCGCCGTGCAGGGGCACACCAACTCCCTGCCGCTGTCCGCCACGACCCGCTACCGGGACAACTGGGACCTCTCCTCGGCCCGCGCGAACACGGTCGTCACCCGGTTCATCGCCGCGAACGGCATCAGCCCGCTGCGGCTGTCCGGCACCGGCTACGCCGACAGCCGGCCGCTGTACCCGGACGGCGACCCGCAGGCGCTGACCGGCAACCGGCGCGTGGACCTCATCGTCGCCTCGCCCTCCTCCGACGCGGTCAAGGCCCTGCTGCCGCAGGTCGCCGCGTCCACCCCGACCGAGGGGCCGGCGGAGCTGCACACCGAGGGGGAGGCCACCGCCGAGACGGCGACGACGACCCCCGCCACCAGCATCGCCCCGGTGGGCATCGCCCCCGACCTCAGCACGGCCGTCAGCGGCGTCACCGTCGCCGACGCCGGCCACTGACACCCCGCACGACCCCGAGCACCCACCACCCGACGACCCACCAGGAACCGGAGCACACCATGGCCAAGAAGGCGAAGGCCGACGGCGAGGAGACCGCCGCCGGCGGCAAGAAGAAGCTCATCATCGTCGCCGCCCTCGGGGCGGTGCTGCTCGCCGGCGGGACCGGCGGCGGCGTCTTCCTGCTCACCAAGGGCGACACCGCGGCCGCCGCGGAGACCGCCCACGAGGAGGAGCACCTCACCCCCGGCGACGTCACCACCCTGGACCCGATCAGCCTGAACCTGGCCGACGGGCACTACCTCAAGCTCGGCCTGGCCCTGCAGGCCGTGGCCGTCGAGGGCGGCGGGCACGGCGGCTCCTCCGGCCCCGACGGCAGCAAGGCCCTGGACCTGGCCATCCAGCAGTTCAGCGGCCTGTCCATGACGGACCTGTCCAACCCCGAGCAGCGCCAGCACTACAAGGACGAGCTCGAGCACAAGATCGTCGAGGCCTACACCGAGGAGCCCGCGGAAGAGGGCGAGGCCGCGCACAAGACGGTCATGGGCATCTACCTGACCCAGTTCGTCATGCAGTGACCCCCGCGGGCCCCGGCCCGCACCGCAGCACCGCCGAGAGCGCGGCAGGCACCCCGCCTGCCGCGCTCTCGCGCGTGCGGGCCCGGGCGCTCTCGGCGGGCGGCCCCGCGCCGTCCGTGCCAGGTTGTGTGCCGGTCACCGTGGATCCCGCGACGAGGAGGAGCGCACGATGTTCGGACGACTGAACAGCCCCGAGGAGGTCTTCAGCTACGACCTGGGGGCCGCGCTGACGATGGAGAGGGACACCCTGGCGATGCTGGGGCGCCTGGAGGAGGCCGCGCAGCGCCCGGAGGTCAAGCAGCTGCTGCGCGAGCACGCCGCCGAGACGCGCGTGCAGATCGAGGTCGTCGAGCAGTGCTTCGCGCTGCTGGGCCAGGAGGTCGACGACTCCCCGTGCCCGGTCACCAAGGCGCTGGCCGCCGAGGCCGAGACCAAGCTGAAGAAGGCCGACGACTCCCTGGCCGACGCGGTGGTCCTCGCCGGCGCGCTGCAGACCGAGCACCACGAGCAGGCCGTGTACGAGAACCTGGTCCTGCACGCCCGCGCCCGCGGCGCCGAGCAGGTCGCGGTGCTGCTGGAGTCCAGCCTCGCGCAGGAGCGCGGCGCGGGGGAGCGGGTCAAGGCGCTGGCCGAGCGGATCGCGCGCACCGGCGTCGCCACCACCCCCGAGGGCGGGATGAGCACCGGTGCCAAGGCGGGCCTGGCCGCCGGGGTGGCCGCCGCCGTCGGCGCGGCCGCCGCGGTCGCCTCGAAGGTGGGCGGCCACGAGGAGAGCACCGCCGCGCACGGGGTGCGCACCGGCGCCACCGCCACCGACCTGCCCAGCACCACCGGCGCGACCGGCACCACCACCGGCGCGACCGGCACCACCACCGGCACGACCGGCACCACCACCGGCACGACCGGCACCACCGCCGGCGCCGAGGAGCTCAACGACGACGCGCTGGAGGAGCGCATCGCCGAGAGCGAGCACCGCAGCACCGGCAGCTGACGGAGCCTCCCGGGGGCGCGGCACCGCCGCCTCACCCGTTCGGGTGCGCGCTAAAGGGTGAGGCACCTTCGTGCCGATAGGTGCAGCGTGGCACCCGAGACCTCCACCAGCGCAGAGCGGACAGGCGGCCGACGCTCGCGGCGGCGCGGCGTCCCCGTCCCGTACGACTTCCGGCGGCCCACCAAGCTGTCGCGCCAGCACGCCCGCGTGCTGGAGATCACCTACGAGACGTTCTGCCGCCAGTGGGCGACCCTGCTGTCCTCGACGCTGCGCACCAGCGTGCAGGTCGAGCTCGACAGCGTGCAGCAGTACTCCTACGACGAGTACGCCGCCACGCTCGCGACCCCCTCGATCATGACGGTCTTCGACCCCGAGCCGCTCGTGGGCGCCGGCGTGCTGCACCTGGACACCCCGCTGCTGCTCAGCTGCATCGAGCGCATGCTCGGCGGCACCGGCGCGCAGGACCAGCCCCGCCGGGTGCTCACCGACATCGAGGCCGTGCTGTGCCGCGGCCTGGTGGAGCGCACCCTCGCCGAGCTGGCCGCCTCGCTGACCTCGATCCTGGAGCTCAAGCCCCACCTGCAGGCCATCGAGCAGAACCCGCAGTTCGCGCAGGCCGCCGCCGCCACCGACGTGATGATCGTGGCCTCCTTCCACCTGCAGGTCGACCAGACCGGCGGCACCGCCACGCTCGCCCTCCCGCTGGACCCGCTGTCGGCCGCGCTCAGCGCCGCCGAGCTGCGCGTGGCCAGCCCGGAGGAGCTGCGCATCCGCCGCCTCATGCGCGACCGCCTCGACGACCACCTCGAGCACATCCCCGTGGAGGTCTCGGTCCGCCTCAACGCGGCGCAGCTGCGTCCCGACGAGATCCTCGCCCTCGTGCCCGGCGACGTGCTCCGCCTGCCGCACCCGGCCGACGCCCCCCTCGAGGTCGTCGCGTCCGACACCGTCGTCGCCTCCGCCGTGGCCGGCAGCCGCGGTTCCCGGCTCGCCTGCCTGATCGTCCCCACCCCCGAGGAGTCCTCCCGATGAGCACCGTCACCCACGCCGACCTGCAGGCCATCCTCGCCGAGGCCGCCCAGGCCGCCCTGGCCGTGCTTCCGCTGTCCGCGCCCGGCACCGTCACCGGCCTGGTCGCCGCCTCCGCCGCCCCGGACCTGGGCGACGAGGGCACCGCGGTCTCCGCGAACTTCGCCGGCGCCTCCACCGGCCGCGTCGCCGTCGTCGTCGGCGAGGAGACCCTCAACACCCTGCTGATGAGCCCCGAGGGCGCGCTCGACCCGGTCGACGCGCTGCGCCCGGCGCTGGAGACCGTCGTCGCCAGCCTCGGCCAGTGCACGCTGGACGTCGGCGTCGAGGGCGACCCGGCCGAGGCGGTCGCCGCCCTCGCCGGCGGTGCCGTGGCCGTCGTCGGCGCCGGCGGGGAGACCCTGGCCCTGATCGGCCTGACCTTCTCCGCCGAGGCCCCGCAGGTGGCGGTGCCCGTCATGGCCAGCCCCAGCACCAGCGCCCCGGCCCCCGGCGGCCCGCGCCGCACGATGGACCTGCTGCGCGACGTGCAGATGGACGTCACCGTCGAGCTGGGCCGCACCCACATGACGGTGCAGGACCTGCTGGCGCTGACCCCCGGATCGGTCGTCGAGCTGGACCGCGCCGCCGGCAGCCCCGCCGACGTCCTGGTCAACGGCCAGCTCATCGCCCGCGGCGAGGTCGTCGTCGTCGACGAGGACTACGCCATCCGCATCACCGAGATCGTCACCCCCGGCACGGAGGCCGGTGCCTGAGATGGACACCCTCGCAGCACTGGGACGGATGTCCGTCTCGCTGGTCGCCGTCCTGGGGCTGCTGTGGCTCGTCGCGCGGTGGCTGCGCCGGTCCAGGGCGGCCGGCGCCGCCACCGCGGAGGTCGAGGTCGTCAGCCGCGTCGGCGTGGGCGCCAAGGCCGGGGTGGCCGTCGTCCGCGTCGGCGGGCGGGCCCTCGTGGTCGGCGTCACCGAGCAGCAGGTCACCCTGCTGACCGAGGCGCCCGCCGCCGAGCTGCTGCCCGCCGCGCAGGGGGCCGGCGAGGTGCTGGAGCTGCCCGCCGAGGACGGCACCGCCC